>JAUWLN010000049.1 GCA_030613665.1 Dehalococcoidia bacterium | reverse complement strand
AGAAGAAGAGAATGTCATAGCCGGTTTCCATAACTGAAGTCGGGTAGAAATAGTTGAAGTCATCGGTATCGTCCGGCCAGCCAAGGGTGGAGTGTGTCCATAGTGCCGAGCTGAACCAGGTATCGAGGACATCCGGGTCCTGCTCCAGTTTGGTCGAGCCGCACTTCGGGCAGGCTGTGGGGTCGTCCACGGAGACGGCGAGCTCATCGCAGTCCTGACAGTACCAGACCGGGATGCGGTGTCCCCACCACAGCTGGCGGCTGATGCACCAGTCGCGGATGTTCTCCATCCAGTTGAGGTAGACTTTGGTAAAGCGCTGGGGAACGATGGTAATTCGTCCGTCATTTACGGCTGCAATAGCCGGCCTGGCCAGAGGTTCGACTTTGACAAACCACTGCTGGCTGGCGATTGGTTCAATCATCGTCTGGCAGCGGATGCAGTGTCCCACGGCGTGGGAATGCGATTCAGCCTTGAGGAAAAGCCCGTCTTTTTCCAGGTCTTCGATAAGCGCTTTCCGGCAGGCGAAGCGGTCCAGCCCTGCGTAAGGGCCGGCGTTTTCGTTCATGGTGGCGTCATCATTCAGGATATTGATGAACGGCAGGTCGTGGCGCTGGGCCACCTCGAAGTCGACGGGGTCGTGCGACGGGGTGATTTTCACCGCGCCCGTGCCGAATTTGGGGTCGACTGCCTCATCGGAGATAATCGGGATAACCCGCTTCACCGCGGGCAGGATGACCTTTTTACCCACCATACCCTTGAACCGCTTGTCTTTGGGGTTTACCGCTACTGCCGTGTCGCCGAGTATCGTCTCCGGTCGGGTGGTGGCCACGGTGACAAATTCCCTGTCATTATCGGCCAGGGGGTAGCGGACATAGTACAGGTGTCCGCCGATATCCTTGTGCTCCACTTCAAGGTCGGAGATAGCGGTGGCACAGCGGGGACACCAGTTGATAATGCGCTCGCCGCGATAGATAAGCCCTCTCTCATAGAGCCGGACAAAGGCAGTGCGCACCGCCCGGCTCGGCCCCTTGTCCAGCGTGAATACCTCCCGGTCCCAGTCGCAGGAGATGCCGAGTCGCTGGTGCTGTTTCGAGATGGCGCCGCGGCAGCTGTCCGCCCACTGCCACATCCTCTCCAGGAACTTATCCCGGCCTATCTCGTGCCGGTTTATTCCCTCCGCGGCCAGCACCTTCTCCACCACGACCTGCGCCGCGATGCCGGCATGGTCGACGCCGGGCAGCCAGAGCGTCGGCTCACCTTTCATGCGGTGCCACCGGGTTAATATGTCCTCCATAGTGGCGGTCAGTGCGTGGCCGAGGTGCAGCTCGCCGGTGACGTTGGGCGGGGGCATGATGATAACGAAAGGCTTCTTGTCCGGGTCGATTTTTGGCTTGAAGTAGCCCCTGTCCAGCCAGAACCGGTACCATTTCTGCTCGACATTCCCCGGCTCATAGGCCCTGGGCATTTCGTGTGGAGTCTTAGCTGAATCTGTCATAAAGACCTTTAGATTTGCTTTAGTAACCTCTCCCCCTTAATCCCCCTCTCCTTCAAAGTGGCTTTGCTCCAAAAGTGCCTCTTGTTCCATAAGTAGTATGGTTGTTTCAAAAGTCACAGTTTCTTGATTTGAGAGTTAAGAGGTCTAGGGTAGCTTTCAAAACATAAGGTCTTATCAGAGTCCTTGAGTTTGATTTCCACAATTGTTGTTATCCCAGAATTTTGGGGGTTATTTAGTATTTTTCGTGGCTGCTGCCTTAGGTCTACTACTGACCCTATTTCGCCAAAATGGGCATGCCTTTTATCTATTATTTCGACTGTATCGCCTTTTGCCAATGCTTCCCTTTCATTCATGACATTTCCCCTTTTAAGAGCTTTACCCTAAAAGTCAGTCAGTTGCCTCGAAAGTCATTAAATTAGGCAATTATCTCTTATCATCAACTAGATAACCCAAGGATATCCTTAATTAGCTTTTTCCTTTCTTCAAAACTTGGAAAACGTCGAGGGTTCGTCAATGCTGCTACATCGAAACTCATTCCATCTATCGCTCCGGCTAGGAAAACTTTCCCTGTGTCTTTAATCTCTTGTGCAAATTCTTTTGCGTCCCTCTGGTATTCCATGCTATCTTTCATAGATTTTGCTTTTGCTCGTATTACATCCTCAACAATTTTATCTAGCATCTCTCACCTCCCACTTTTATCTCCCCAGAATTTCCGCTACTTTATCCAGTATCTTATCCGCCACCTCTCTCTTGGTCAGGAGGGGCAGGTTTTCCACATTACCCTTTTTATCGATGATGGTAACTTTATTGGTGTCCGCGCCGAAGCCGCTCCCGGCGCCGGTGATGTCATTGGCGACTATCAGGTCGAGTTTCTTCTTGTCCAGCTTCTTTCTGGCGTTGGCGACCACATCCTCGCTTTCCGCGGCGAAGCCGACCCTGATGAAGTCGCCCTTAACTTCGGTGAGAATGTCCGGTGTTCTGACCAGCTCCAGCGTCATGGTTTCGGCATCTTTTTTAATCTTGGACTTGGCCGTGCTCTTCGGCTGGTAATCGGCGCCGGCGGCGGCCATAATCAGGGCGTCGGCTTTGCTTACGGCTTTGGCGACCGCGTCCTTCATCTGGCGGGCGGTCTGGACGTGAATGCCCTCAATACTGGCCGGGTCGGGCAGGGAGGTGGGGGCGGAAATCAGCGTGACCCCGGCGCCCCGGTCCCGCACCGCTTCCGCCAGGGCGTAGCCCATCTTGCCTGATGAGCGATTGCCAATGTGTCGCACCGGGTCAACCGGCTCCTGGGTGCCGCCAGCGGTAACCACCAGGCGCCTGCCGCCCAGGTCTCCTTTTCCTCCCAGCACCTGCCTGATGGTGCCCAGGATAACCTCGATATCGGCCAGACGCCCGTACCCCATTTTGCCGGAGGCAAGGCGACCGTACCCCGGCTCGACTATAATAAATCCCCGGGCTTTCAGTTTACTGGTATTCTCCTGAGTAATTGGGTTCTCCCACATGTTCGCGTTCATCGCCGGGGCAATGATAACCGGTGTCTTGGTCGCCAGTACGACACCGGTCAACATATTATCCGCCATGCCCGCCGCTATCTTGGCGATGGTGTTGGCCGTGGCCGGGGCGATGACGACCGCATCGGCGGCTTCCGACAGGGATACATGCGTCTCATTGTATTCAATGGGCGCCGTGAACATATCGGTGATGACTTCGGTGTGTGTCAGTGTGTGAAAGGTGAGAGGTGCCACGAATTTGGTGGCGGCTTCGGTCATGACTATTTTGACCCGGACGCCGTCCTGCGTCAGCTTGCTTGCCAGGTCGGCTGCCTTGTAGGCAGCAACGCCTCCGGTTACTCCCAGCACTACGGTTTTATCATTTAACATAATGTCTCCTCGGCGGCCAGCCGGCAGCCATATCAGGGCTGATTCATATCGTAAATCAACCTCAACCCGATGAGCGTAATATCGTGGTTCACGGTATCGATAATGCTCGTCTCGTTGGCGATGAGTTCAGCGTGACCTCCGGTGGCGATTACCTTTGTTTTTTCGCCCAGCTCCCCTTGAATCCTTGAAACGATTCCCTCGACCAGTCCGATATAGCCGTATATTATGCCGGACTGCATCGCGGAGGTGGTACTGGTGCCAATAATGTTCTTGGGGTGTGTCAGCTCCACTCTGGGCAGCATGGCGGCGCGCATGAACAAGGACTCGGCGGCGATGCCTATTCCCGGAGCAATGACACCGCCCAGGTAATCACCTTCCCTGGAGACGACGTCAAAGGTAGTGGCGGTGCCGAAATCGGTGATGATGGTCGGACCGCCATAAAGTTTATGGGCGGCGGCGGTATTAACGATGCGGTCGGTCCCGACTTCCCGTGGATTTTCCATGCGGATGCGTACTCCGGTCTTCACCCCGGCACCAACTACGAAAGGAGCGGTATTGAAGTACCGCTGGCACATATCCGTAAGGGTGGACAGCAACGGTGGTACCACGCAGCACATGGCGATTTCCTTGATGTCTCCCAGCTTCATATTCTGGTGCTGGAGCAGGTTCATCATCAGGGCGGCGTATTCATCAGCCACGCGATGAATTCTCGTGGCCATATGCCACGTGGCCCGAAGCTCCTCTCCCTCAAAGACTCCGAGCGTAATCTCCGTGTTGCCAATGTCAATTGTAAGCAGCATGGTATATATATTCTACAACAAAGTGGCTATTTGTTTTCAGCCGTTTCCCGGAGATGCTTGATGACCATGGGCAGGACGGGCGGCAGGTCGGAAGCGACCATGCCGGTATCTCCGAGGATGTCTTTGACCACCTTGCCGGCGTTGCCGTGCAGATAAACACCGAGGGCGGCGGCGTCAAAGAGAGACAGTCCCTGCGCCAGGAGGCCGGCGATAGCTCCGGCGAGCACATCACCGGTGCCCCCCGATGCCAGCCCCGGGTTGGCGAAGGGGCTGACACGGCAGCCACCGTCCGGTGCGGAAACGACCGTGAAGGCTCCTTTGAGGACAATCGTTTTCTGCCATTCGCGGGCGTATTTTGTGGCTATGCCCACGCGGTCCGATTGTATTTCGGCGACGGTGAGCCCGCTCAGCCTTGCCATCTCGCCCGGGTGCGGTGTCAATATCGCATCGCCGGTGAGCTTTCGCCACCAGTCGGAAGTTTGGGCCAGAGTATTGAGCGCGTCGGCATCCAGAACAAGCGGCGGCAGGTTTTTCTGGAAAAGCAGAGAGGTGATGAATTCGCTCACCGACTCGCTCTGCCCCAGTCCGCAGCCGAGCAGCAGGACATCATATGATTTCAGGGTCTGGTTTATAAGCTCAGCGGCTTCCCTGGCAATTATACCCTGTTCTGCTTCGGGCAGTGGCAGGTAGGTTGTTTCCGTCAGCTTGGCGGCTAGGACCGGCTGCAGGCTCGATGCTGTAGCCAGAGTCACCAGGCCGGCGCCCGTGCGCAGAGCGCCGCTGCAGGCCAGATAGGCGGCACCGATGTAGTTGACGGAACCGGCAACCGCCAGCACCCGCCCGAAGGTCCCTTTGTTGGCGTCGAGCGGGCGTTTCGGGAGCATACCTCCCGCCCATTCGTCCGTGATTAATTCAAGGGTTATATCTTCGGCGAGTTCATTCGGAATGCCGATGTCCGCGATGCTTAATATACCAGCTCTCTCCGCACCGGGGAAGCGGAAAAGCCCCGGTTTGGGGAAAGCCAGGGTAACGGTATAATCGGCGGAGGGGCAGACCGGGTCCGTCTCTCCGGTATCGGCGTTGAGCCCGGAAGGCAGGTCGATGGCGATAAGCACCAGCGCCGGTTTTTTCTTTTTTAGCTGGTTGACCCTGTCCAGGACCTGCGCGAAGATGCCCTCAATAGGGCGGGCTTTGCCCGTGCCGAAAAGCGCATCAATAACGCAGTCGGCTGGCGCCAGCAGTTCATTGAACCGGGACAGGTCACTGTCCTGGGCGGCGTCAACGCAGGTTATATTTCGTTGCTGCACCAGTTCGAGGTTGGCGTCAGCTTCAGGTTGCCTGGCGCACAGGTAGATGCTTACCTGAGCCCCCCAGTCGTGCAGGTAGCGCGCGGCGACCAGCCCATCCCCGCCGTTATTCCCCGGTCCGACCAGGACCAGGAACTGCTTATGGCTTATCGGCTCCAGAATCCGCGCCGTCTCTTCGGCGACGGCCCGTCCGGCATTCTCCATCAGCACGTTTCCGGGCGTGCCGCGACGAATGCATTCCCGGTCTATCTGCCGCATCTGTTCGCTGGTGACGATTTTCATGGTTAAAATCCAGTACGCTGCTGCTTTGAAGTGTAGCAATATCGTGGTGCACGGTCAAGAGATAACAGAGTGGGGAGGCACTTAACACCTCCCCTTCGTGTTGTTCCCTGGCTTCAGGCTGTTATCATGAAGCAAGCTGTTTTTCGTATTCCTTCTTGCCCGCCCGGTGCATTTTCAGGTGTTCCTTAATCATGTCCCTGATGGGCAGGTTGTAGGGACAGCGTTCCTCGCATTCGCCGCAATCGGTGCAGTCGGCTGCTTTCTCAAACGACTCGGCGAATTTGCCGCTGTACAGGCGGACCGGCGGCAGGCGCTTGGCGAGGTTGGGGAACGCCATTACATCCGAAATGGGTATTCCCGCCGTGCAGGGCTGGCAGTAATCGCATTTACGGCAGAATCTGGTGCCGAGCTCTTCCTTGATGCGTTCCATCTCCTGTTTTTCTGCGGCCGTCAGCTCTTTTGGCCCCTCGAACACGCGGGCAATCTCCTCTATTTCAGGCACTCGTTCAATGCCGGGGATGAGCACGATATCAGGGAACTGGAGCAGGTATTTTATGGCAATCGTGGCATTGGCAATCATCCCGCCGGCCAGCGGCTTCATGGCGATAAAGCCGACATCATGCTGCCTGGCGAGGGACAGCAGCTCATCATTGCCTTTATAGGCCATGAAGTTAAACGGGAACATTATGGTCTCGAAAAGGTCGGTTTTAATGATGTCTTTGGCGACGTCAATCTGGTGGGAGGTTATGCCGATGTGTTTCACCACGCCGGCTTTCTTGGCATCTTCAATCACCCCTCGCGGGCCGTTGGGGTCGAGCACGGTTTCCAGCGCCTCGGCATCGCTGACATTGTGCAGCTGGTAGAGGTCTATATAGTCCGTACCGAGCCTCTCCAGGCTCAATTTTAGGTGTTTCTCCATGTCTTCTCGGGTGCGCGCCAGCGATTTTGTGGCCAGAATAATTTCTTCCCGCTTTCCCTTGATTGCCCTGCCGATTCTCTCCTCGCTGGTGGTGTAACCGTTGGCTGTATCCAGGAAGTTGATGCCCAAGTCAAGACACTTATTGACCACGGCAATAGCTTCCTCTTCGGAGACTCTCTGAATGGGAATGCCCCCGAATCCGAGCCCGGTTACCATCATCTCGGTTCTGCCCAGTCTGACCTTTTCCATGACTTTTCTAACCCTCTTTCAAGTGCCGGTTTAGCTCAAGAGCCTTTAGCGGCTGACTTTTTGATGATTTCAACCATTTCTCGGTAGAACTCCTCGTGCCCTTTGCCCAGAGAGAGTTTTTCCATGGGGCACATGTCCTCACCATCGGCTCTCTGTATGGTGGGGACGGTTCGCGTGAAGTGGTATTTAATATCGTAGTTTTCCAGCGTCTGCGCGGCAAACTCACTGCCCAGCGGGCTGAATATCTCCCGGCATCCCGCCTTTATTGCGAGCAGGGCGGCGGCATTGCCGATAATTTTATCGAAGATGACTACTCCCTTGTGCTCCGAAGCAAAGCGGTCGATATATTCCATAAGGGGCAGCAGGCGGTCTTTCCGGGAGGAGAAGACAAGCGAGCTATCTTCATATACCCGCAGCGTGTCGGCGCTGGCGATAAATTCATGGAAAATACGTTGGTACATAACCCTTATTCATTGTAAATAAGTTGCCCTACCGTTTGCAAATCAACGGCATCGTTTATGAGCGCGGCGGCTGGTTAACTAGCGGCTGATACGCAGGCCGCCGCCTTTGAGCAGGTTTTCCACCTCACCCAGTGTTGACCAGTTGGCGTCGCCCGGGATGGAATGCTTCAGGGCGGAGTAAGCGTTTCCGTACCTGACCCCTTTTTCCACGTCGCCGGTGAGGTACCCGTAGACAAACCCGGCGGTGTAGGAATCGCCGGCACCGACCCGGTCCACTATCTCCACGTCGTAGGTGCGGTCATCGTATATCTTGCCCGCCGCGTAGGCAATCGCCGTCCAGCGATTTCTCAGCACGGATACATCTTCACGCAGGGTGATACAGACGACCTCAAAGCTGAATTTTTCGGCCAGCTTCCGGGCTACTTCACGGTAATCCTTGCCGGTTATACCGAGCACCTTTCTGGTATCCTCCTCTGTGGACATGAGAACATCTACATATTCCATCAGCGGTTCCTGGCATTTCCGCGCTTCCTCTTCTGTCCAGAGCCGGCCACGGTAATTGAGGTCGTAGCTCACCTTGCAGCCAGCCTTCCTGGCGGCTTGCAGTGCCTCGGCGGTAACCTGGGCGGCACCGGCGCTCAGTGCCGGAGTAATGCCGCTGGTGTGGAACCACCTGGCGCCCTTCAGCGCTTCTTCCCAGTCTATCTCCCCGGGCTTGACCTGGCTGATTGAGGAGCCGGCGCGGTCGTAGAGGACGCTGCTTGGCCGGGGAGTGGCGCCAAATTCGACGAAGTAAATCCCGATGCGGTCGCCTTTGGTCCAGGTAATGTGTGAGGTGTCCACCCCGTGCTCGCGGGCCTTGTTGCGAATCATCCAGCCGAGGGCGTTGTCCGTCAGACGTGAGACCCAGGCGGTGCTTATGCCCAGCCGGCTCAGGTCGACGGCTACGTTCCACTCCGCACCGCCAATATTGACATCGAGGAGGTGGGTCTGCTCCAGCCGCCGGTGGTTCGGTGGGGACAGCCGTACCATGGTCTCGCCAAAAGTAACAACATCAGCCATTGTTCGTTTCTCCTTTACCTTATTTAGCTTGATTTAACTTCTCCTGGCCTGCTTCACCGCGGCGACGAATTTTTGCGCCGTCTCGGTGATGGCATCCCAGTTTTGCTCGCTCACCGCCTTCTTGTTCACCAGCGAAGCGCCGGCAGCCACGGCTACCGCACCGGCCTTGATGAATTCGGGCGTGGTCTCCAGGTTCACTCCGCCGGTGGGCACCAGCTTTACCTGAGGCAGCGGGCCCATGATGTCCTTCAGGTACCCGGGGCCGCCTACCGACGCTGGGAACACCTTGACGATGTCAGCACCTGCCTCCCAGGCGGTCAGTATCTCGGTGGGGGTGAAGGTGCCGGGGATGATAATCTTGCTGTAGCGACGGCAGACCTTGATGACCTCAAGGTTCAGGGTGGGGCTGACGATGAACTCGGCGCCGGCCAGGATACAGGCGCGGGCCGTTTCTGGGTCGAGCACGGTACCGGCACCGATGAGTACCTCTTCTTTCACCGCGCTCTTGAATTCCCTGATGGCATCGATGGCACCGGGGACGGTCATGGTCACCTCAATAGGCCTGACACCGCCCCTGGCAATAGCCATGCATACGTCCACCGCTTCCCGGGCACTGCTGACCCTGACAATCGCTACTACACCGCAGTCTGTAATGGTCTGTAAATTTTTATCCTTATCGTTCATGGCTGTCCTCCTTTACTGGTGTTCCTGATGCTCAAACCGCAGGCATATCTTGTACTATCAGCGCTGCTTTGTCAATCGTTCCAGTTTCCGGAGCATTGCCTGCCAGTGGGTACCCCTCCAGTAGATGCGATGACAGACAGGGCACTCCATGTATTGCTGCTGTGTCTGGAAAACATAGGGCGGCACGCGCTCCTTGACCTCTTCTTGGCTCCTCTTTTCAAGAGGATTGTTACACTCCAGGCAGACGGTGAACGGTTGCGACTGAAAATCTATATGCAGGGTATCAATCACCTGCCGTATCTGCGGTTCCGGTTGGTCGCTGTCAATGAGAATCGCTTTTAGCCGGCCGCCGGTGATGACGCCCCGTTTCATGACCTGGGTATCCCGCGTCAGTATCACCCGGCTTTCCTTCAATGCTCTGTCTATCATGTAGGCGTCGTCTTCACCTTCGAAAAAAACCGCGTCGTAGCCCAGCATTCTCAGCCACTTGGCGAGCTTGCCCACGTTGCTGTCCACGATGAATTTGGGCGCATCTTCGGCCACGGTTTCCTCGCTCACCGGATTTTATTTTATATGGGTGTGGCAGTCAGGGCAATCACGGACAAACCAGTAGAGCCGCTTCCCGCACCGGGGGCAACGCCCTTCCCTGTCCATTTTTTCCAGCCACGATTCAATACCGTGGTCCTTGATGTACTGTAATTCGTCAATGAGATGTTCGTGGTGAGATATTCCGTCAACGAAGTGGACATTTTTGAAATCTTCCAGGCGCTGGCAGGGAAAATCGGCGCACTCAAAGCACCAGGTTACCCCGTGCTCGCTGGCGCATTTCCTGAAACCGGGGCGGCACTCGACGCAGGAGGGCATCACTTTGTTCGAGTGACAGCCATCGCAGTGTAATTCCTCAATGGTATAGCCCAGCTCTTTGGAACGCCTTTCCAGTTCGGCAACATCATTTTCCCGCGAGGCAAGGTAGCTGGGGCACGTTCCGCAGTAGATTCCGCAGATACCAACCAGCTTCCAAGCATCTTTCTCCATTTCCGGGCGCCTCCTATAATTGTACTATCATTCCTTCATACGCCAGCGTTATCGACGTGTCAAGCTCGTCTGATAGCTGCTCAATCTCGGCTTCTATTTCCTTTTCCTGCTTCGGGTTCATGTGTACCAGAAATACCTGCGGCAGGTAGCCTTTCAGCTTCTGAAAAGCCAGTAACTCCGCCTTGAGCAGGCCCGGGGTGAGATGAAGCATACGGTAGCCAAACGCTTCATATCGGTTCGGAGCCGTAACCTCGGTGATGAGCAGCTGTGGTGATACGCCCGGCCATGCCTCGGCCAGTCCCGGGCCGGTATCCCCGGTGTAGAAAAGAGTTTTCCTGTCGGGGGAGGTGACCTGATAGCCCACGGCGGGCGCCGAATGGTTTACCGGAACGGGCAGGACTTCATAGCCGGCAATCGTTACTGCCTTGTTCGGCTCGATAACGGTGAATTCGATTCTCGGACTTTCCGGTGGCTTTTCCAGGAAATTGGAATAAATGGTGCCGTTGAGCCAGTGTGACGCCAGAGCGTCCTTTACCGCCTGCGTGGAGTAAACCGGGATGCTGGTCTCGTAGAAGAGCGCGTTCATGCCCAGTGCCGGGACATCCCGGATATGGTCATAGTGGTGGTGGGTGAGCAGGACCGCCTTGAGTTTGAATTGGGCTTCAATTGGCAGGCTGGAGGTGAGCCCACCGGCGTCCAGCGCCAGAATATCATCAACCAGTATGCTGACCAGCCGGGTGGTGGCTGTCTCGCAGTTATGCGCGCCGAGAAACTGAATTTTCAACTTTTTTATCTCTCCATTCTATTTGGTAATGAGGAAGGGGTTGAACCTGGTATCGTGGTCATAGGTATCGATGGATTCCCTTTTCTTCAACGAGTTGACGATAACATAGGTGAGGGGGGTGGCCAGGGCTTCAATGAGCGTCTTGGCCAGCCAGTGGTAGAGAATCATTACGGGGACGAAGGAAGGCGTGCCGATGAAAGCCACGGTGATGAAGATAGAGGTGTCCAGTCCCTGCCCCACGATGGTCGAGCCGATGGTGCGACTCCACAGCCAGCGACCCCGTGTCATAATCTTCATCCTGGCCAGAATAAAGGAATTGACGAACTCACCGACCAGATAGCCGAGGAACGATGCCGCCAGCAACCTTGGCGTATAGCCCAGAATGCGCTGGTAGGCTTCCTGCCCTTCCCAGAAGGGCGCGGCGGGAAGCACCTGTCCCAACCAGACAAAGAAGACGAAGATGAGATTGCAGAGAAAGCCAAGCCAGATAACCCGGCGTGCCAGTC
>JAUWLN010000036.1 GCA_030613665.1 Dehalococcoidia bacterium | reverse complement strand
TAGCTCTTTGACCATACTGGGAATCGTCATTGGCGTAGCCGCCGTGATTACGCTCATGTCAATAGGAAAAGGTGCCGAAGCTCAGATTCTCTCCAATATCAAAAGCATGGGGTCGGATCTGGTTACCATCCAGCCAGGCGCACGCACCTTTGGCGGCGTCAGGAGCGCCGCTGACACGCTCCCCATCGAAGATGCGGAGGTAATAGCCGAGCAGGTCCCCTACATATCTTCTATAGCTCCTTCTTACTCAAGCAACCTCCAGCTGGTCGTCGGTGGTGAGAATATGAATTCCCAGGTCACCGGCGTAACCCCGGAGTATATGCAGGTGAACAATCTGGAGATGGCTGAGGGCATTTTTTTCTCCGCAAATGACTATCAGCGTGGTTCCAAGGTAGCCGTGCTCGGTTCTGATGTCAAAGATACGCTCTTCGGAGATACAGACCCCATCGGCCAGCAGATGCGGATGGGCAGTATTATCGTGCGCGTCGTCGGCATTTTAGAGAGTAAAGGGGCAATGTGGGGTTCACCTGATAACGCCATCTTTATCCCGCTGACCGCTATGCAGCAGACGGTCGCCCAGCCGCGGACGGCTCAGGGAGAGCGTTTGGTATCATCCATTGCATTATCGGTAAGCGACGAGGAACAGGCAGATTACGTCGTTGCCGAAATCACCAGCCTCTTTCGTACCCGCCATCAGCTCAGCCCCAATGACGACGATGATTTTAATATTATGTCCATGGAGGAGATAGCCAGTACCCTCTCCGAAGCCATCGGCATCATGACTCTCCTTCTGGGAGCCATCGCCGCCATCTCGTTACTGGTGGGAGGTATCGGCGTGATGAACATTATGCTGGTGTCAGTGCTGGAGAGGACGCGGGAGATTGGCATCCGCAAGGCACTGGGAGCCAGGGAGCGAGACATATGGACTCAATTTCTCATCGAGGCGGCTTTTCTGACCTTTACCGGCGGCATCATCGGCGTTATCGTGGGCTGGGCGGTCTCATATATCGTCGCCAGCACCGGTGTGATGACGACTGTGGTTACTGCTGACATAGTTATCCTGGCGGTTTCGGTATCGGTGGGCATTGGTCTGTTCTTCGGCTTTTATCCCGCCTGGAACGCTTCCCGCCTTAACCCGATTGAAGCTCTCAGGTCAGAATAGGGTTCTTTGTCGAGTAATTATCACCGAGAAACGGTGCCGGTTGTCATACCGTGCCGGCAGCCGCGTTTGACTCACTGGCCTGAATCGTCGCTTTTCAACGGGAGCGGTATTCCGGCCACCATCATAATCACTTCATCGGCACTCTGCGCCAGCATTTGATTGGCCTTGCCCAGCAAATCACGATACAGGCGGCTCATTCCATCGGCGGGCACTATCCCTGAACCAACGTCATTGCTTACCATTATGAAGCTGGCCTCAACTTTGTGGAAACATTCTATCAGCGCGCTGATTTCATCCGCGACGGCCTGCTCAATAATATCGGCCGCCTTCTGCCTGCTACCCGGAGTGTAATGCTGACTTAAAATGTTATTCACTAAAAGAGTGATGCAATCGATAATCACCACCTGAGCATCGCCTATTTCCTGTCGGACACCGTCCCCGACATGCGTCGGCACTTCAAGTGTCCGCCACGCGGCGGGTCTTGTTCTCTTGTGTTCCTCAATACGCTGCCGCATTTCTTCATCCAGAGCCTCTGCCGTGGCCACAAAAAGCACCGGCCCCGAAGCCTTCCGGGCGAGTTCCATCGCGTAGTGAATCTTACCGCTGCGCGCCCCACCAATTATCAGGGTAGTTTTCCTCATGCTTACTTTGCTCTTAACTCCGCACTCGATATTTCCAGAAACCAGTGCTTGTCCCGGAATACCTTTCTGGCTTCCGTTATTTCCATTCTCTTCTGGAACAGGGGGCCATCAATCACCAGGGTATGGTACTCCCCGGCTTCGCCGCAGGGCGTAATGCCCCTGGTCCTGCCCAGTTCTTTTATCTCGTTGAAAAAGTCCATGTCCAGGCTTCGTCCCAGCCACTCCTCGCCAAGAAAATCAGCCCTCGTGGCAACGATAATCGCCTTGAACCCAGAATCGATAAAATCTTTCAATATATCGTCCTGGCTTTCACCCCAGACCGGCTGATGCGCCGTTATACCAACCTCCCGACACACCCTTTCCACCCACTCCCGATGCTCATCAAGGTCAATATCCCCGAAGACGCCGCCCTCAACACCCTCTTTCTTTAGTTCATCGACCATTTTCTTGAATTCGGCTTCATAGCTCTGCCAGGTGGCCTGCCGCTGCACCAGCGGAATGCCCATCGCCTGTGACTGCAATCTGAGTATCTCGGCCGACAGCCCGTGAGTGCGCGAGCGTGCCCCGTCTTCAGTGACCATATTGGCCAGATAGCATATTTCCAGCCCCTCTTTTCTCGCCCGGTAGCCGGCAAGGCTGCTTTCCTTCCCTCCGCTCCACGATACAAAAACCTGGCTCACTATTCTCCTCTCTCAGGCCAGCCCGAACTTGGCCAGTATGATGATAAAAATTAACACGCTTACTTCCGCCATTTCATTTATAGCACCGTAGTTATCACCGGTGAGCCCTTTGAACTTCCTCTTCAAGTAAGCGGCTGTCACCAGCGTGACCACCCAGCCGAAAAACAGGATGGCCAGGCCGGCTAACTGCGCGATTGCTGCCGCTATGACCACGGCAGTAACCGTTGCCAGGGTGAACCTTGGCCACGTGGTTCCCTGTTTGAAAGCCTTCCCCAGGCCAGCGTCGCGAGCATATGGATAGGCGAACAGCGCATAGGTCATCGCCCAGCGGCCTGTGACCGGCATCAATATGAGCGTCATTATCAGCAAAACTTCCGGAATGCTGGATAGCGAAACGTATTTTACCAGGAGAAGCAGCACAACCCCGACGATACCGAAGGCGCCGGCCCGGCTATCGCGCATCACCTGCCACCTGTCTTCCGCCGTTTTGTGACCGCCCAATCCATCACAGGTATCAGCGAAGCCATCGAGGTGCATGGCCCCGCTGATAACCGCCAGAAAAGCAATCAGCAGTGCGCTCACCACCATCGGTGGTAATAGAATACCGAGCAGCCAGTTCAAGCCGACCAGAATGAGCCCGATGATAAGCCCGACCACCGGAAAGTAACCGGCAGAGCGTCCGACCTCATCCGCCTGTATCTCACGTCGCCACGGTATGGCGATTATGGTCAGAAACTGCAACGCAGCGAAAAACCTGGTCACTGGCCTACCCGTCTCCTTCCGATACTCCAGCTTCACCGAAGGTGGCCATATCGGCCAGAACCCCGGCAGCTACCTCGGCCAGAAATATCCCCAGCGCGGCGCCGGTGCCTTCCCCCAGGCGCATGTTCAGGCTCAGTAACGGTTCCAGTCCAAGGTGCTCGAGCAATACCCGATGTCCCGGTTCCACCGAAAGGTGAGCGGCAATGAGATAGTCTTTTACTCCAGGCGACAGGGCGCTGGCAATAAGTGCCGCCGCACCCGAAATAAAGCCGTCTATAACCACTGGAACGCGTCTCGCAGCGGCTCCCAGCATTACCCCGACCAGCCCCCCGATTTCAAACCCGCCTATCTTCGCCAGCACTTCCATTGGATTTCCTGGCTCAGGCCGGTTCACCGAGATAGCCCGCTCAATTACGGCTATTTTATGCTTCAACTGCTCATCGGTTAAGCCGGTGCCAAGTCCCGTCACCTCAGCCACCGGCCGACCCGTCATAATGGCACAGATAGTACTGCTGGCCGTGGTGTTCCCGATGCCCATATCACCCGTGCCCGCAATGTCCAGACCCCTGCCCGCCTCCTCTGCCATCAGTTCTATCCCGGTCTCCACCGCCTTCGCTGCCTGTTCCGCGGTCATCGCCGGGCCGCACGCCATGTTTTGTGTACCGGAGCCAACCTTCCGTGATACCAGGTTAGCGTCCCGGCCAATTTCGGTGGCGACTCCCATATCAACGACGATAACCCTTGCTCCCACGTGCCGGGCAACGACATTTATACCCGCCCCACCCCGCAGAAAGTTAGCCACCATCTGAGCGGTTACTTCCTGCGGCCAGTTTCCAATTTTTTCCGCCACCACACCATGGTCGCCGGCCATCACCATAACCGCTTTCTTCTTAATTTGCGGGGGTGACTTGCCCTGAATGCCGGCCAGCTGAATGGATAATTCCTCCAGACGACCCAGGCTCCCCGGCGGCTTGGTCAGCCTGTTCTGCCTGTCCTGCGCTTTCTCCATCGCCATCCGGTCGAGCGGCCTGATTTTCCCAATGGTGTCGGTTATAAGTTCTGTCATGGTTTCTCTCCCAACAGTCACACCGGCGACATAAGTTCGTCTTTATCCTTCATTTCTTTAACGGCAGCCATCAGTTTTCGACACTCCGGCAGGGCGCGTGCCGCAATGCGTACGTATTCCGGAAAACCAAAAGACGCACAGTCCCGCACCTGGATACCACGCTTGAGCAATCGGGCGCGGAACACTTCAGCGTTGCCTACTTTGACCAGAAAAAAATGGGTGTCCGACGGCACCGGCGGCAGGCCGAGCTGAGACAGTCCCTGCCAGAGGAACTGCTTCGCCTCGCTTATTTTTTGCTTGCTTTCATTCAGAGCCGCTTCGTGCTCCAGAACCCGGGTCCCGACCTGCTGGGCAATGATATTTACGTTCCACGGCGGACAGACCTTCCGCAGCACGCTGATTATCTCTTCACCGGCTACGGCATACCCGAGGCGCAGGCCGGTTAAGGCGTAATCCTTGGTCATAGAGCGCAGCAATATAACGTTACCCTTATGAATTAACTCGATAGCCGCCCAGCTTTGCGCCACGAAAGAAAGATAGGCTTCGTCAAGAACGAGCAAACCGTCTCCGATTGTCGTCAAAACCGACTCCACTTCCTGCCGTGACAGATATTTACCCGTGGGGTTGTTGGGATTACAGATGAAAACCGCTTTGGGCTGGCACTGGCTGATAAGGCTGCCCATCTCATCAGTTCGGAGGGCAAAACCATCTTCCGCTCTCAGGCGGTGCTTGACCACCCTGGCTCCGGCAATGCGACTGGCCAGTTCATACTCACCATAGGTGGGCTCAGGTATCACAACGTTGTCGTCCTTATCGAAATAGGCCAGGGCAATGAGACGGATAAGCTCCGTGCTGCCGCCGCCGACTATGATATTATCAGGCTGGACCTTCAGTCTATCGGCCAGCCTCTTTCTCAGTCCAGCCGCTTCTGAATCAGGGTACCGGTCGATGGCAAAATCGCCGAGCCGCATTTCTTTTATCTCCGGCGGCGGCATAAAGGGATTGGTACAAACGCTGAAATCGAGCAGGGTCTCGGGAGAGATATCACTGCCTTTCAGTTCAGCGTAATTTATCCCGCCGTGGGGGCATGCCTCCACGTTCCGTACTTCTGGTCTAGGTCGCAAGGACAAGATAAATACCTCCTGCCAGGCCACAGGTCAATATCCATAAAGCTGCGGCGATATACATCAGTTTCAGCGCACCGTCAATCGTTGCCGGCTGGAGAGCGGTTAATGCTTCTCCCAGTTCATATTGTCCGGTCTTCTCCAGTTTTATGTTCAAAGCTCCTGCCATCGCTGCCATCGGCCAGCCGGCGTTCGGGCTTGCCGTCCTGCTGTGCTCGCGGAGCGCTATCTGCCAGGACCTCCGCCCATTTTTTCGGGCCAGGAAAGCCGCCAGAACCAAAAACAGCGCCGTCAACCTGGCCGGGATAAAATTGAGCACGTCATCCAGCCGGCCGGCGAACTTGCCAAGATACTCATATTCACCGTGATAACCTATTATAGCATCCAGGGTATTGACCGCCCGGTAGGCAACCGCCCCGGGAACACCGAAGAGCAGAAAGTAGAACAGGGGCGCCACAAAGCTGTCACTGATATTCTCCGCCACCGATTCTACCGCCGCTGATATTATCCTGGGACGGGTCAATTTACCGGTATCGCGACTGACGAGCGACCTGAGTTCAAAACGGGCCTTGTCCAGTCTGTCCTGCAATAAATGTCCCTTTGTTACCAGCGCGGCTCGCCGCAGCCCTTTTACGGAAAAGGATAGCTTTAAAATTACCGCCCCGGCCGCGATATAGGCCGCGGTATTGAAGTTACTCAGAAATTGCAGCCCAAAGTAAACGGGCACAGCAAACAGGCCCATGACGAAAAGCACCATGCCCGTACCGTAGATGAACTGGACGATGTGGTGCCGGCTTTTCAATTTTTTTCTCAGGTATGAAACCACCCTGCCCATCCACGCCACCGGGTGGACAACATCCGGCGGGTCACCGAAAACAAAATCAATTATTATTGCCAGCAAAAAAATGAGTAAAATGTCCATTTAACCTGAATTAAAGTCCTTCTTATCAGCATCAACAGGTCCGGGGAGTCTGCCGTTATCCGCCTTGAGCAAAACGCAGGGCAGGCTGTTCACCGGGTGGGAGTAGACACTGTTCCCGGCCCCATAGACTTCAGCGATATTTCGCTCGTTAATGACCTCCCACGGTGTTCCCTCGGCGTATATTCTGCCTTCGTTAAGCATAATCAATCGGTCACAGTACTGCGCCGCCAGATTCAGGTCATGGAGGGCGGCAAGCACCGTCATATTTTTATCGGAGCACAGGTTCCGGATAAGGCCGAGTATTTCAACCTGCCGGCCAATGTCCAGATTTGCCGTTGGCTCATCCAGAAGAATCGCCTTCGTTTCCTGGGCCAGAACACGGGCGATGAGCAAACCCTGTATTTCCCCTCCGGAAAGCTCGCTCACCCTCCGCTCGGCAAGAGACTGCGTGCCCGTCTTTTCCATAGCCTGCCAGGTGATGGCGATTTCCTTCGGCCCTTCATATTGCAAAAACCCGAGATGTGGATTGCGGCCCATAAGCACTATCTCAAAAGCGGTAAAGGCGCTGGGCAGTAGCGGCATCTGCGGCACCACCCCGATTAAGTGCGCCAGCTGTTGCCTGGATAACCTGGTTATATCCTGACCATCGACGAGAATCCGCCCTGAAAACGGGGAAATGATGCGGCTTAACGCCCGTATCATGGTGGACTTCCCGCAGCCATTCGGGCCAATCAGCCCCACTATCTCCCCCGGCTTTGCCCGCAGGTTGACGTCCTGCAAGACTGTCCGGTGACTGTAGCCCAGCGATACTTTCTGCATTTCTATCGTTATCATATCCGCCTCAGAAAATCACCTGCTTCCGGCGCCGCAACAGGTACAGGAAGAAGGGAGCACCACAGATGGCCGTGATGACACCAATCGGTATCTCGACCGGCGCCAGCACTGTGCGCGCCAGTATGTCGGCCAGAATAAGAAATATCGCCCCGGTGAGAATCGACAAGGGGAGCAGAAAGCGGTAGTCGGCACCCCATATCAGGCGCACCGCATGGGGGATGATGATGCCGACGAATCCGATAATGCCCACAAAGGAGACCGCCGCCGCGGTTATCAGCGTGGCCGCACCAAGTAAGACGAGTTTCAGCCTTTCCACATTGATACCGAGCTGCTGGGCCTGCTCCTCATCGAGCTGCATCAAATTCAACGAGCGAGCGTAAAGCAAAAGGACAACCAGGCCCACCAGCATATAGGGCAACACCATTATCGCCTCCGACCACTGGCTCAGGGAGAAGCTGCCCATTAGCCAGAACATGATGCTGTGCAGTTTGTCACCGCTGGAAATAATGAGGTAGGAGACGATTGAGGATAATAGCGCTCCCAATGCCACCCCGGCCAGTATGAGCGTCGTCACGGGCAGTGTCTTGCCGACACGGGCCAGCAGATAGACGACAGTGGTGCTGATGAGCGCGCCGGCGAAGGCAAGCAGAGGGATTATGCCAAACCCCAGAGCGTGCCAGCCAGAAGGCAGCAGAAAGCCGATTACCGCGCCCAGCGCGGCCCCCTGAGCTACCCCGATTAGATACGGGTCCGCGAGCGGATTTCGAAAGAGTCCCTGATAGGTAGCGCCCGCCGCCGCCAGTGCGGCACCCACCAGCCCCGCCAGCATGACTCTGGGCAACCGGATATCAATGACAATCGTCTCCAATGTGCTCGCCCACTCGGGCGCTATCTCGACCAGCGGCAGCTTGGAAAGCAGAATGGCGCCGGTGGTTGTTAACGGTATCTTGACGCTCCCGACCGCGGTAGCAAATACAGCAACCGTTGCCAGCAGGACTATCAGTCCGGCGATGCCATATATCCGGCCGCGCCAGTGAAGCAAATGCACCGGCGGAGAATTGTTCATCTGGACCCCTCAAACAGTTCGGGATGGATGAATTCCGCAAGCTGTTCCAGGCCCTCTACAACCCTCGGCCCGGGACGGCTGGTCAGGTCTGAATCTATCTCATACACCCGGTTATACAACCGTGCCTCCACCCCGGCCAATCTCGGCTCAGTCAGGGCAAACTGGACGGGGGCATCCTGCCCGCTACCATGACCGCCACCGGCGATAATGACCTGGGGATTGGCCATAATCACGGCTTCCATACTGATTTTGGGATATTCCTCGGTCAGGTCCTGTGCAATATTAATACCTCCGGCCATATGAATCAGCTCATGGATGCGCGTTACCTTACCCACTGTCATCAGCGGGTCATGCCACAGAATATAAATAACCCGTGGTTTCTGCTCCTCAGCCAGCGCCGCCGTTTTATCCGTTACTGCTTTGATCCGCTCCTCCATTTCCCCGGTTATATGAGACGCCGCCTCTCCTTTTCCCGTAACCCTTCCCATCAAATTGATTGCTTCCACCACCTCTTCAACGTTTGTCGGGTCCAGAGTAACCACGGTCAAGCCAAGCCCTTCCAGTCGCGGCGTTACCTCATCCTTGTGAATATTAGTCGCGAATATCAGGTCTGGTTCAGCGTCCACCACTTTCTCGACATCAACCGTGGAATACCCTCCTACCTCCGGTTTCTGCCTGGCGGCCTCAGGGTAATCACAGTATTCGGTGACGCCCACCAATCTGTCTTCCAGCCCGAGAGCGTACAGGATTTCAGTATTGCTCGGCGCCAGTGATATTATCTTTTCCGGTAATTTCTCTACCCTGACCGCCCTGCCCGCCTGGTCGACTATTTCCAGAGGAAAGGCCTCTCCCCCGGCAGGAAGCGTCGCCGGCTCTTCACCGGTAATTTGAGTACAGGCCGCCGGCAGACACGTTATTGTGACCAGGACTATACAGAGCATCGCCGTCTTCAGCCACTTTATCTTCATTTCATTCTCCCTCTGTCAGTCTTAAAAAAACAAAAACCCCCGCTCCAGCGAGGGGAAATAAAAATTCCTAATCCTCCCCGCGGAGCAATGTAGGATAATAAGGGCTGGCGTTCTGACTTATGATGGCTCAACCATCACTCACAGCGGCGCGGCCGCGTCGGCTTTTCACCGACTTGCCTTCCAATTAAGCCCTGACTCGCGACAGGGCACCCCTGCCTAATCTTTTCTTATATTATAATATAACTTACTATATTTTTTGCGAAAAATCCACCGTTCCAATATTTTCCGGGCGGGTACTCCTGTATTACAGTGCCACTATCCTGTTTCTGAGGGTACCGATGCCCTCAATCTCCACTTCCATACTATCTCCGACCTTTACCGGGCAGGCGCCCCCCGGGGGTGTTCCCGTCCAGATCATGTCGCCGGGCTGCAGTGTCAGGAAAGCCGATATGTAGCTGACCAGTTTCTCAACTCCAAAAACGGTAAGTCCGGTGTTGTTGTCCTGCTGGGCTTTGCCGTTGAGTCGACTCTTTATCTTCAGGTTATGAGGGTCGAGACCGGTTACCAGAAAGGGACCCACCGGCCCGGAGGTATCAAAGGCTTTCGCCCTGGTCAGGCGCCCGTCCTTTGCATTAAGGTCGTAGGCGGTCACATCATTGCCGCAGGTGTAGCCGAGGACGTAATCCAGCGCTTTGTCTTCCGGTACCTCCTTGGCCAGGCGTTTGATAACACAGCATAACTCACCCTCGTAGCGTAAATCCTCAGATGCTTTCAGGTAGACGACGTCATCATCCGGCCCAACGATAGTATTTCTCGGCTTAAAGAACAGTGCCGGCTGCTCGGGTACCTCCCAGCCCATCTCCTTGATATGATCCATGTAGTTCATGCCGCAGGCAATGGTGATACTGGGGTCAATCGGGGCTAATAGTTTCACATCTCCCAGCTGACACAACTTGGCCCCCTTCTCGAATTCCTGGTAGATGTCGCCCTTGAGGGCATATATGTCCTCACCTTCGACAATTCCCCAGGTCACCTTGCCCTGCCACTGAAAACGCGCGATTTTCATTGCTTTTCCTCCTTCTATCCGATAATTTAATTTTTTTATTATCGGTTTATCGCAATGCCTATACAATTTATACGAAAACAGGCGATAAATTCAAGTATAATATTACCTTTTTTCATCCAGTGTCAAAATAATAAACGGACAGGAGATGAGTTTGACAGCTAGGAATGGAGATGCTACACTACCAGCGATTTACCGACCGGGACAGCATCTCTACACATTTTTTCACCAAAAAGAAGGAGGCTAAACGTTGGGAGAGCGCGTTAAAGGAAAAGTGGCCATTGTCACCGGCGCTGGCTCAATCGCCGCCGGTATAGGCATCGGCAAAGCGACATCTATTCTTCTCGCCAGGGAGGGTGCCCGGGTCATGCTGGTTGATTTGAACCCTGAGGCGGCTGAAGAGACCAGGCACGCCATCGATGAGGAAGACGGAGACAGCTTTGTCTTCCAGGCTGATGTGTCCAAAGCCAGTGACTGCAAGAGCCTGGTGGAGAAATGTATCCAGACTTACGGCAGGGTTGACATCCTGGATAACAACGTCGCTCTGGGGGCACACGGCGGGCCGGTTGAAACCAGCGAAGAAAACTGGGACCGGGTCCTGAATGTCAACCTGAAAAGCATGTTCCTAACCTGCAAGTACACCCTGCCCCACATGGAGAAGCAGGGAAGCGGTTCCATAATTAATATAGCTTCTATCGTCGCCATAAGGACAGAACCGAAACCGATGCTTGCTTATGCGGTATCAAAGGCCGGGGTGCTGGCACTCACCCGGGAGGTCGCCATTCAGTATGCCCGGAAAGGGATTCGGGTTAACGCGGTATCGCCCGGGCTGATGAAGACCCCGAGGATTGCTCGCTACTATACCGATGCCTATGATGGAATGGTTGACGAGATGTGGAAACAGCGGGATGCCATGTCCCCCACCGGCAAGCAGGGCGAAGCCTGGGACATTGCCTACGCTGTCCTGTACCTGGCTTCAGATGAGGCCAAGTATATAACGGGAACGAATCTGGTCGTCGATGGCGGCTTAACGGGTACCATATCCCAGGGGGCACGCAAATAAAAATCCCCGAATATCAGGCAAAAGAACTTCTTTCCGGTTACGGAGTGCCGGTACCTCAGGGAAGAGTGGCGAAGACGGCCGTTGAAGCCGGAGAAGCTGCCCGGCAGCTCGGCGGGCGGGCGGTCATAAAAGCCCAGGTCCATGCCGGAGGCAGGGGCAAAGCCGGGGGCATAAAGGTCGCGGAAACACCGGCGGAAGCAGAGAAAATCGCCAGAGACCTGCTCGGCACCAGGCTCACCACTCACCAGACAGGACCGGATGGACTGCCGGTGAACGCGGTGCTGGTAGAGGAAGCAATTCAGGCGGAAAAAGAGCTTTACCTCGGTATGCTGCTGGACACATTGACCCGTGCTCCGGTCATGATGGCCAGTGAGGCCGGGGGCATGGAAATAGAGGATGTAGCCGCGAAAAGTCCTCAGAAGATTATGAAACAGCAGGTTAATCTGGTCACCGGCCTTATGCCCAACCAGGCGCGGATACTGTCCTATCGACTAAATCTGCCCGGAGAAAGCGTCCGGCAAGCCACGGAGATGATGGTGGGCATTTACCGCTTATTCATGGAAAAGGAGTGCTCTCTGGTAGAAATCAACCCCCTGGTCGTTCTCAAGGATGGAAAACTGCTGGCGCTTGACGTTAAGGTCAATTTTGACGATAATGCCCTGCCCCGACATCAGGACGTTGCCCAACTGCGGGATAGCTCCCAGGAGGACCCGTCAGAGGTGGCAGCGGGTGATATTGGCCTGAACTACGTTAAGATAGGCGGCAATGTGGGCTGTCTGGTCAATGGCGCCGGCCTGGCCATGGCCACCATGGACCTGATAAAGCTGGCGGGGGGCGAACCGGCCAACTTCCTGGATCTGGGAGGAGGCGCCAATGAAGAACAGGTTGCCAGTGCTCTCAAGATTCTGCTTGCCGACCCCAAGGTCAAAGCCGCCTGGATAAACGTGTTCGGCGGCATCCAGAGATGCGATGCGGTGGCGAAAGCCCTGGTATGGGTACTCAAAGAAAGAGAAGTAAAAGTTCCGTTTATTGTCAGGATGAACGGCACCAACCTCAAGGAAGCGATGCAAATCCTAGAAGAGTCCGGGCTGAATATAACCTTTGAGGCAGATCTGGTGAAGGCGGCAGAAACGGCCGTCTCAATGGCAAAACGGGGAGAGGGCGCGCCGGATAGAGACGCCAGGGAACGAAAATGATACTGGTTGATAACGATACCAGGGTGCTTGTTCAGGGCATTACCGGCAGAGAAGCGTCTTTCCACACCCGGAAGTGTATGGAGTACGGCACCAACGTTGTGGCAGGTGTAACGCCCGGGAAAGGAGGCACCAGGTGGGAAAAAGAGGTGCCGGTTTTCAACAGCGTGGAACAGGCAAGGGCAGAAACCGGAGCCAATACCAGCCTGATTTTTGTCCCGGCTGCTTTTGCCTTCGACGCCATTATAGAAGCCGCGGATGCGGGCATCAGCCTGGTTGCCTGCATCACCGAACATATCCCGGCACTCGATGAACTTAAAGTGCACCATTACCTCCGCAGCACGAACACCACCCTCATTGGACCTAATTG
>JAUWLN010000101.1 GCA_030613665.1 Dehalococcoidia bacterium | reverse complement strand
AAGGTGCTGGCCAACGAGCTTCAGCTCAAGCTGGGGGAGGACATCAGGCGTTTCTTTGAGGCCGGGGGGCTCATTCTGGGCATCTGCAATGGCTTTCAGGTGCTGGTCAAAGCCGGGTTTTTACCTGACCCGCACCGTAACGGCCATTCACAGGTAACGCTGGCGGCCAATGATTCGGGCAAATTCGAGTGCCGGTGGGTGAATCTGGCGGTGAATAAAGAGAGCCCGTGCGTCTTTACGAATGGAATGGAGAGCATGTATATTCCGGTGGCGCACGGCGAGGGTAAGTTTGTGGCCGCTCCGGAGATTCTGCCGGATATAAACGTCGTCGTTCGTTACACTGATGAACAGGGCGATGTTGAGGCTGGATATCCCCACAACCCCAATGGCTCCGCGGGCAATATTGCCGGCATCTGTGATTCTTCCGGGCGTATTTTTGCCCTGATGCCCCACCCCGAGCGGCACATAAGGGGCATCCAGCACCCGCAGTGGACCAGGTTGGGCGCGAAGCAGTACGGTGATGGCTTTCCGATATTCCAAAATGCGGTCAAATGGGTGCAGCAGTCATAGCGGTGAACGGAACTTTCCACCCGCTTTTTCCTGCTGAATTGAACCCGGTTTCAGGTTACTTCACCACGCCGAGCGGCACTACTGTCCTGCCGTAAACGCTGTTCAGTACCTGAGCCAGCGCGGCATACATCGCCGAAAGACCGCAGAAGATGCCCTCAATGCCGGCGATTCTGGTTACGACAACGCTGCCGGTGCCCTCTCCAATCGCCAGCAGGAAGAACAGTATGGTCAGCGAGGCGAAGACCACCTGGAGCGCCCGATTTAATTTCAGTGTCCCGATGAACATGACGCCGGTGAAGATGCCCCACATCACCAGATAGGCTACCATTGCCGGGGTTTCCGGCGCATTGCCCCATCCCATAGCCGGCATGATAATCAGGAACGCCAGCGTGAACCAGAAAAGTCCAAAAGAGCCGAAGGCGGTCAAGCCGAAAATATTGTTCTTTTTGAATTCCATGATGTGGCGGCAATGACCTGAGAGATACCCCCGTAAAATATGCCCATGGCCAGTATCATGGTGCCGAGAGAGTAAAGCCCGGCATTGTGCAGGTTCAGGAGAACCGTGGTCATCCCGAAACCCATCAGGCCAAGAGGCGCCGGGTTGGCGGTGGTGTCCTGGATTTTTATCAGGGTTTCCATGAGTGGTGACTTGTCTTGTGTCAAAATTTACTGCTCCTTTCTATTCCTGTGCCAGATTGCGCGCACGTTTAGACGCAGTTAAAGATGATGAGAGCAAAAAAGGGGGGACCAGATTTATGGTTTATCCCGTGTCCTTAAATAATATATTACCATATTCAGCCGATTTCTGGCAAATTGTCTATCCTGGTGCCTTGTCGGGTCCGGTATCTATTACCGCCCAGGGCAATCTCTGGCTCTCACCCCACTCCTGGTGAGCGAAAAAATCAGTATCCAGCTGGCATTCAGCCACTGCCTTTCGCCAGCCGGCGAGCGAGCTCTCCTCAATATCATTCAGTACCCGGGCGACGCTCGTATCACCGCGGGCGAGCACCGCCTGAACCTGGCTCCACGCCGGGCTTTCGCATTTCAGCTGGATGCCCCTGGGTGCCAGGTTGCTTTTTAATCGGGCAATCCGCTGCCTCAATGTCTCCACGGGCGCCATGGGCAGTCGCTGAAACGGCGTGCCGGCCTTGGGGACAAACGGGGCGATGTTGAGCGAGAGGCGGGCACCTTCTTGTTGCCGGTCGAGAATGCCCTTGCACCGGAGGGCCAGCCTGGAGATTTCGGCTATGTCCTCATCTGTCTCTGTAGGCAGGCCGACCATGAAGTAAAGCTTGAGCTGTTTCACGCCGTGGCTGGCCAGCTTTTCAACCGCACCGGTAATATCAGCTTCACAGATGCCTTTGTCGATGACCTGGCGCAGGCGTTCCGAACCGGCCTCGGGGGCAAGGGTTATCGTCCGGGCGCCCCCGCCGACGATGTCAGCCAGTACACGGTCCGGGAGGTTACTGGCACGCATTGAGCTCATGGAGAACCGGGCTCCCATCCGGCGCAGGCCGGTCAGCAGTTCTTCAAGGTGAGGATAATCAGAAACTGCCGGCCCCACCAGACCCAGGCGCTTTCGGCGGTGGAGACCTTCCTCTGCCTGTGCGAGCAGGGTGTCGACCGAGCGAAAACGCCTCGGCTTGAAGATATTTTTGACCAGACAGAACCGACAGCGCCAGGGGCAGCCCCGTTCCACCTCGATCAGGTACAGGTCGCCCAGCTCAGTGTCTCCGGTCAGTATGACCGAACTGACCGGGAAGTCATCAAGGTTTTCTGCCCACTGGCGGGTTACGGGAGTCGCTGGCGGCATCAGCGGGACATACATGCCGGGCACGGAAGCCAGCGACTTCAGCAGTTCCTCGCGTCTCCCGTTTATATCATCGGTTATCAGTGGCAGCAGGCCGGGCAGCAGTTTTTCTGCCTCTCCGATGCCGAAGCCGTCGAAGAACGGGGCCAGCGGCATGGGGTTGGCGGTGACACAGGGCCCGCCGGCGATAACCAGCGGATGGCTTTCATCACGGTCGACTGAAAGCGGCGGGATGCCACTGGCTTTCAGTATGGACACGACGTTGAAATAGTCGACCTCGTAGGAAACGGTGAAAGCCACCGCTCTGAAATCGGAAAGCGGTCGCCTTGATTCAATCGATACCGGGGGAGTTTTCCGTTCCTGGTTATCCCTTTCCCAGAAAACCCGCTCACACACGATGTCGCGGTGCCTGTTGAGCAGGGAGTAAAGTGCGTGCAGACCCAGATTGGACATGCCGATATAATATGAGTTGGGATAAACGAGGGCGACGGGCAGTCTGCCGCCCCAGTCCTTGATGACGGTGCCTTCTTCTCGGGCAAGGCGCTCTCTGAGGCTGATTTTCAATCCCTGGGCTCTGCCTCCTCCTTACCGGTTCATGCCATATTATGATTTCCAGCAGCCTCTCATGAACTGCTTGTTCAGGGTGATAACTCTATCGGCCACGTTTCGCAGCAGCCATGAGGTGCCTCTTTTACCGAACAGAGCCACTTCAACATGCTTGCCGTTATCTTTCACTGCCTGAAGGGCGCCAACATAGTCGCTGTCACCGGCAACGAGAACCACCACGTCGTAGTTGTTCTTAAAACTGTGGGTCAGCATATCCGTGGTCAGCTGGACATCAATGCCTTTCTCGTACGGGGGCACGCTCGGCCAGTTGGCGTAGACCAGACGGCCCAGGCGCAGCTCAATGTACGGTACGGCGTTCACCCCGGCGAAAAATGCCTGCTGGTGCCGGTAGCGTTCCGGTTCCTCCCTCTTGCCCACCTTGGCGTTGTAGTAATAAATCCGGATTAACTGACGGCGATTCAGGAGCTTGTGGCAGAACCTGCCCATGTCAACGTCAGTCCGGCCGAAGATATTTTTCAGCGAGTGGTACATGTTGCTCCCGTCGATGAGTATCATTATCCGCTCGGCCATTTTCACTGCCTCCTTGGTTGGGTAAGCCTTGCCCTTCTTCCAATTATATAGCCTTTGTCGGGAAATTACGACTGCTCTGTCGTATTTGCGAGGTGACGAAGGTGAGTGGTATAATTGGCCGATATAATCAAGCTGGAGCTCAGGAATGAAGCTGACTCGTGAAGAAGTGCTGCACATTGCCCGCCTTGCCCGCCTCGGGCTGACCGAAGAGGAAGTCGATAAATTCAGAGAGCAGCTGTCAAATATTCTGGAGAACTTTGAAATCCTGCAGCAGGTAGATACCACGGATGTCCCGCCCACCGCCCAGCCGCTCGCGCTGCAGAACGTGATGCGAGATGATGAGGTAACCCCCTCCCTTGCCCCCGAGGATATCCTGGCTAACGCCCCCCGTCGGGAAGGGGACTGCTTCAAGGTGCGGGCAGTTCTGGAATAATATAATTGTCGGAGAGAGTTTTGCCAGACAACCTTGCCGAACTAACCATTCACCAGGCTCGTGAATTGCTTAAAGGCCGGCAGCTCTCATCGGTGGAGTTAACCCGGGCATACCTCGACCGTATCTCAAAGATTGAGCCTGAAGTTCAAGCCTTTGTCACCATAACCGATGAGCTGGCGCTGAAACAGGCAGAGGCAGCCGACCGTCTCCTGGCAGATGACAATGCCGGCCCTCTAACCGGCATCCCGGTCTTAATCAAAGACGTTATCTGTACCAGGGGGGTCAGGACCACCTGTTCCTCAAAGATTCTGGAAAACCTGGTGCCTCCGTACGATGCCACCGTCGTGGAGAAACTTAAGGCCGGTAACGCTGTGATTCTCGGCAAGGCGAACATGGATGAGTTTGCCATGGGCTCATCGACAGAGAATTCGGCTTTTTTTACCACCCATAACCCCTGGGACTTGAGTCGGGTTCCCGGCGGCAGCAGCGGCGGCTCGGCGGCAGGGGTTGCCGCTGGAGAGACCGTCTATGCTCTGGGCTCGGATACCGGCGGCAGCATCCGCCAGCCGGCCGGTTTCTGCAGCGTCGTTGGCTTCAAGCCGACTTATGGCCGGGTCCGCCGCTATGGCCTGGTGGCTTTTGCCAGCTCGCTCGACCAGATTGGCCCGCTCACCCGGGACGTTACCGACTGCGCGCTGGTTATGAATACCATCGCCGGTTACGATAGCCGGGATTCCACGTCAGCGCCCGAGCCGGTGCCGGATTACACGCGGTGCCTGAAGGCCGACCTCAAAGGGATGCGTATCGGTGTCCCTAAAGAATACTTTGTCGAGGGGATGCAGGCGGAGGTGGATAAAGCGATTAAAGCGGGCATCGGACAGCTCGAAAAACTGGGGGCGGAAATTGATTGGGAGGTCTCGTTGCCTCACACCCCGTATGCCCTCGCCGTTTATTACATCATTGCCCCCTCGGAGGCTTCCGCCAACCTGGCCCGTTATGACGGCGTCAAGTACGGATTTTCCTACCAGGCGCCGAGCATGTGGGAGTCGCTGGAAAGAACCCGCCAGCACGGCTTTGGCGCCGAAGTCAAAAGGCGTATCATGCTCGGCACGTATGCGCTGTCGGCCGGTTACTACGATGCTTACTATCTGAAAGCGCAGAAAGTCAGAACGCTGATACGACGCGAGTTCGACCGGGCCTTTGAGAAATACGATGCTCTGGTAACTCCCACCTCCCCCACCGTTCCCTTCAAAATAGGGGAGAAGGTGGACGACCCGCTCCAGATGTACCTCAGCGATGTCTGTACCATGCCCGTGAATATTGCCGGGCTGCCCGCGATTTCCATTCCGGCGGGCTTTGCCGACGGCCTGCCCATCGGCCTTCAGATAATAAGCAAGCCCTTCGCCGAGGAAACGATTTTTAAGGTCGCCCACGCCTACGAGCAGTCGACCGACTGGCATAAGAGGAGGCCGAAAATATAAAAGGGAGTCCAGGAGGGGCGAAGCCCCTCTTCCCAAAACTTCCCCCTCCCTAATCATAGGGAGGGGGAACAGATAATCCGATATCCATCGTTCCCTTCTTAACTAGCCTAAATCATCGATAATCTCAAGAGAGTACATAGTAGAGATAGGCTATAGTGTTTATTATTAGCATAGATTTGATGTGGGCTGTTAGCTCAGTTGGTAGAGCACCTGACTTTTAATCAGGGTGTCACAGGTTCGAGACCTGTACGGCCTACCAAGGCTGGAAGACCTTCCCTGCCGGGGAGTTTTAAAAAGAATCAGGGTGTCAAGACACTAGGTCAACCGACACCCTGATTTTATTATTCTCTGGACAAAAGATCAACCCCAATTATGGTTGAAACAAATAGTGGCAGAAAAGATCAATTTGCGGCTGTTAACCGCTAGGTTGTTGGTTCGAGTCCAGCTCGGGGAGCCATACAAACATTTTCCCATCATTTCCCCCACCTTTTTTCAAGCCTATGCTATACTGACTGATGGAGGGCGCCCAGTGTAGCTACAAGGAGAATGAAAGTGCCAAAACAAAATTACTACGTATCTCGAATACCAAAGATGTTAAGAGATTTCGATAAAACGGCAAACCTCGTCAGGAACTTTGTTGTCGCAAACTACGGTTCGGACTTTACAGACAGACTTCACCAGGAAACACGGCAAGAATATGAAGCACTCATTCCGCAGGTCCCTTATATTGAGGGAATCAGAGGAAGTATGCTGAACTCATTTCTACGTATCACTACACAAGAGGTTGCTGTTTTTAGAGCC
>JAUWLN010000186.1 GCA_030613665.1 Dehalococcoidia bacterium | reverse complement strand
CTTTCTCCAGCCATCTTACTCTCTTATCTCCAACCCTGCCTTAATGGGGAGCAGTATAGAATATATTACTTATCTTTAGGGGATAATTACCATATATCTTATCACAATAGCTGTTTGACATAGAACATAAGTTTTTAAATTCAGTTTATTTACCCTCCCTCTCTCCCTCCTGCTATAATATTAAGATAAGGTAAAGTTACGATGACCACGGCCAGACTGATAATAGCGATTGTAAGCACCCTGGTGGAGGAGTTTGCCTTCTACGCCATATGGCGCTGGGCGTTGCCGGAGCTTGATATCCAGATGCCAGTTTGGGTGCTGATTGCGGTGATGGTGGCCTGGGCGGTGTTCGCCATCACCAGTTTCATCTTCGTCACTCACGTCCTGAGGCAGCGGGCGATGGTCGGCCTGCCCACCATGGTGGGGACGGGGGGCAAAGTGAGAAGCCCGCTGAACCCGGAAGGACAGGTGATGATTAAAGGCGAGCGCTGGGGAGCGAAATCAATCGACGGCGATGTTGATATCGGGGAGGTGGTCACGGTGGTGGGGCAGGACGGGTTGCAGCTCATCGTCCGCCGGGCGGGCACCGGCAACCTGAAAGCGCCCGGTAACAGTGCTACACGTTGAACAAGAAGGTGATGACATCGCCATCCTGGACGACATACTCTTTCCCTTCCAGCTTGAGCAGTCCCTGTTTGCGCGCTTCCGGTAGGCTGCCGCATTTGACCAGGTCGGCGAAGCTGATGACCTCGGCCCTGATGAAACCCCGTTCCATGTCAGAGTGTATTTTGCCGGCGGCTTTCAACGCGCTGGTGCCGTAAGGAATGGACCAGGCTCTTACTTCACCGTGGGCGGTGGAAAAAAAGGAGACCAGCCCCAGCAGCTCGTAGGACTGTTTGATAACGCGGTCGAGCCCGGACTCGGTCAGTCCGAAATCGGCGCGGAATTCTGCGGCCGCCGCCTCGTCCAGCTGGCCGAATTCCATTTCCAGCTTGCCGCAGAGGGCGATGATGCGGCATCTCTCCTGTGCCTGGCGGGAGTTCAGTTCCGCTTCAAGGTCGGCTGCCCCGGGCAGCTGTTCCTCTCCGATATTGGCCACGATGAGCAGCGGTTTGGCGGTGAGGAACTGGTAGCCGGCGAGCAGTCGAGTGTCGGCTGCGGCCAGCGATAATGACCGTATGGGTATGTCTTTTTCCAGTTCCGCTTTGAACCTGAGCAAGGTCTCCTGCTCGTGGAGAACGGCCTGGCGTTCCGGCGGCCTGGCTCCTTTCAGGGACTCCTCGATTCGTTCCAGTCTCCGTTCGATGATGGCCAGGTCGGAAAAGATGAGTTCCAGGTTCATGGTGGTGATGTCACGCTCGACGTCAAGGCTGCCCTCGGGGTGGGGTACGCTGTCATCGGAAAAAGCCCGAACCACGTTAATCAGCGCATCGGCATTGCTGAGATGGTTGAGCAGTTCGCCGCCAATTCCCTTGCCGGCTACCAGGCTCTTCAAAGAAGCACCGACGTCGATATAACGCACCTCGGCGGGGACCACGCGTTTGGGTTGCAGCGTGTCAGTCAGCGTCTTGAGGCGCGGCTCGGGGACTTTGGTTACGCCGACATGTGCGTCCATACCATCACCGGCGAAGCTCCCGGTGTCGGCCTTACCTCCGATGAGGGCATTGAAGACGGTGGTTTTACCGCTTTTACCCGGCCCGATGATGCCGACGTCAATACTCATCAGTCCAACCGCATGTCAACAATGGCAGTGTCGATTACTGCGGGCTCGTCTTTTTAATCACCTCTCTGGCCTGTTTCAGGGCGAGGTCCCGTTCCTTCGTCATCAGGCTCTCATTGGCGGCAATGTCCAGCAGGGCAAGCAAGGCATCATGGGTGGAAATAACTCCCAGCTGTTCTATGGCTTTTTTCCTGATGTCGGCCGGCAGTTTCATATCGGTGGCAATTTCGGCCAACCTCTTCAGTTCATCAGATCTCTCCGACATTCGTGCACCTCTTAACTTAAGCAGTAGCAACCGGGTATCGTTTAGCTGATATAAAGTCTACTCTTTGCGGGACGATTTCTCAATAGAGGATTAGGTTATGGTAGAATTAGGGACAAATATTGGTGGAGGGACTGTTCTTTGCTCTACATCCTTTATGGGGAAGATGATTATTCCCGGCAGCGGGCGCTCGACGAAATAAAAAGCACCATCGGTGATGAGACCGCCCTGGCCACCAATACCACCGTGCTCGACGCACCGCAGGCAACCATCGACCAGCTCAGGTCCGTGGCCGAGGCCATGCCCTTTCTCGCCGAGAAGCGACTGGTTATTGTTCAGGGTCTGCTGGAACGCTTTGAAGCCAGGGCGAAGTCCGGGCGGCGTAAAAAGACCGCCGGCGTCTCAAGCCGGCAGAGTGAACACCAGTCGCTGGCCGATTATCTGGTGACAATACCCGATAGCACCGTGGCGGTGCTGGTGGACGGCAAGATAAGCAATAAGAATCCTCTGCTGGGCGCACTCTCGGCAAAGGCGAAAGTTAAGTCTTTCCCGCGGCTGCAAAAAGATAGATTAATTCAGTGGATAAAAAATCGCGTTGCGGAGAGGGGTGGCAGCATATCCCTGTCAGCAATTGACCTGTTGACCAGTTACGTCGGCAGCAATCTCTGGGTGATGGCCAGCGAGATTGACAAGCGGGTTCTATTTACCGGAGGCAGGCAGATGGAGGCCGATGATGTGAGACAAGGGGCGAGTTACGTTCAGGAAGGCAGCG
>JAUWLN010000058.1 GCA_030613665.1 Dehalococcoidia bacterium | reverse complement strand
CGGGGACGGTGTGCTTATTACCGGTCCAGACTACGTGATAAGGTATATGAACTCCAGGCTGGTGAAAGATTTTGGCAAAGGCACCGGCTTGCCTTGTTATAAGCTGCTGTATAACCGCGAGGTTCCATGCGAACACGATTGCGGCATACAGGATATAATAAGCGGCAATCGGGAAATTGCCAAATGGGAATGTGCCCTTCCTGACGGCAAGACTTTTCAAGTAGTTACGGTTCCTTACGTTGACCTCGATGGGACTGCCTGCCAGATATCCGTATTCCGAAACGTAAGCACCAGGGCTAAAGGGTACGAATAAACGCCTGCGCACCCTATTAAACCATCTCTTCTGAAATAAACACCGCATAGTCTTATCTAATTGCTTTGAATTTCTTCTATCGGTGCTTGTATAATTGGACAAAAAAGAAGACCTACCGGCTGATTGAGATGGACGTTGAATGGGTATTGCGGATTGTTCTATTCGGTATAGTTCACTGGATATTAGCCGGAGTGTTGCTGTTCGATATCGCATCGCGAGAAAAGATTTTTGGGGGGCGCAAACCGCCGTGGGTTATAGTGGTTATGTTCATTCCTTGCTTCGGTTCTTTAATCTATCTGCTATTTCATCCGCAAATCTTTAACGCCAGACCCTGAACAAAACAGAAATCGATGCTCTAAAATTTGAATCTTCACTACACTTAATTCAACTTAAACTACTCATCCGGCTTAGCCTTCTCTAATTAATGATAGTCAATATAAGAGTCCGCACATTAATGCCCCCACCAGTGGCCAGTCGTAAGCTTCCCAACCCAGAGTAAGGAAAAAAGTAACTGATAAGGAATCTTTTTACCAATATTTACGTAAAATACTCTAATTTTGGGGTTGACATCAATGAAAAATCAATTATAATGGAATTATCATTATATGATTATATATTATCATTATATGAGAATATGCAAGTATATAGAACTTGGTGAGTTTCGTTTTCCATGAGCTCTTTACAAAAAACAATAGCCATATTAAATATTTTTTCTCCAAACGAACCGGAGTTAACCGCGACTGCTATAGCTGGGAAGCTCGGTATTCCCATACCCACTATATATCGTATCCTCGCTTCCTTGACCAAGGCCGGCCTGCTGGAGAAAAAGCCCGGGAAGGGTACTTACGTTATCGGTAGAACGCTTTATACCCTGGGAAGTTTATATTTAAGTACCACAAATTTATATCAAGCTGCCGAGCCGATCCTGCAAACGGTCAATGACATTACCGGTGAAGTCACCAATTTGTCGATACTGGACGATAAGGGAAATATCACAATGTTGCTGCGGGAGGAATCAAAGCATCCATTGCGGCATGTCGTCCATGTAGGGTCATCGGCCCCAGCCTACACGCGAGCATCGGGCAAGGCTTTGCTGAGCGCATTGACCGACGAAGAAATCGACCGCCTCTATCCCGAGGAAAAAATAAAACAAGTTACGAGCAAAACCGTGGCTACCAGGACCGAATTAAAAAGTGAACTGGAACAGGCAAGAGAAAAAGGGGTCGCCTATAATTCCGAACAGGCGTTTGAAGGGATTGAAGCCGTTGCCTCTGTAGTTCGGAATGCCCGGGGCAATGTCATTGCCGCTATGGCAATATCGGCACCGGTCGTCAGGATGAATGAAGTCAGGCGTAAGAAATTCGCATCGTTGGTACAAATGGGTGCCGGACTGATCAGTTACCGACTTGGCTATCAAGATAAACCTCAGCCCATACAGAAAGTTGATGAGCTGTATGCCTGGTGGCAGCAGAGTGAGCCTGATGAGATTTCTCAAATCGACGTCGATTTAAATACCAGAGAATCAGGTAGCGGCGTTACTCCCGAAAAACAGTTGATTTGATGAATTACGTTATTTACGACACGTATTAAAACGACAAAGGGGGTGATAGACTTCAAAAAAAGAACATTCATATCTCGAATATCTTTGAAAGCAAGGAGGGGAAATGAGTAGAAATAGGCTGATAACATTAGCTATAACTCTTATATTGTTGATTGGATTGATGGCAGCCAGTTGTGCAGCCCCAGCACCTGCACCTGCCCCGGCTCCCGCACCGGCTCCGGCACCAGCACCCGTACCTGCACCCGCTCCTGCACCTGCACCCTCACCAACTCCAGCAGCCGCTCCCGAAGTTATCAACTGGAAAGTCCAGGTTGCGGTAAGCGCATCACCGTCATTCGGCCCATATGCCGGTATACCAGAGGCTTATCATGCCGGTGTTTGGTCACACTCCTGGGCACGCTGGGTTGAAGAAGCTACAGATGGCCGGCTCCAAATCGAGATGCTTGAACCTGATGCCGCTTTCCCAGGCAAGGAAGCACTGGAGGCTATCGGGACGCGAGTAATTGACGCCGCCTGGTCCCAGCCGGGCTGGTATACAGAAAAGATACCGGAAATGTATGTCGCCGGCGGCATGCCAGGAAGCTGGATGAGCGTGGGCGAGTTCCACGATGCCTGGTATAACTATGGAATTTACGACAAGGTCGCCCCGCTCCACGAGAAATTGAATATCAAATTCTTCCCATCCCTTGGCATGGAATACATGAACATCATGTCCACCTTCCCGATGCCAGACATAGATTCCACAAAAGGGCACAAGATTCGAATCTGGGGTGGATGGGGCAAGTATGTTGAGCTGATGGGTGCTACAGCAATAGACCTGCCCTACACAGAATGCTACATGGCCATGAAGCTCGGCACCATTGAAGGTGTTTGGACAGGCGCGCAGTCTCTTGACACCATCAAGCTCAAGGAGGTGGTAAGTCACTTTGTCACCAACCCCAACGGCTGCATCAACTCTCTCCTCATCAATATGGATGCCTGGAATGAGCTGCCCGATGACATCCGCGCCACGCTTGAGAGAGAGCAACCCTATCACTTCACCGTAGGTGGCCTTATGCTCCTGGAGCAGCAGGGCTATGCCATCGGCAGGGCAGTGGAGGAGTACGGGCTCACACTCTGGACCTGGAGTGATGCAGATATGGCCACGCTGAGGCAGGGCGCTATTGAAACAATCTGGCCCGAGTTCGCCGCCAAGACCCCGCTCAGTGCCGAACTTGTGGAGATAGTCAAGACACAGCTTAAAGATCACGGGAAACTTTAAACCTAATGCCGCGAGGGCTGTGGCCCCCTAACGGCCACAGCCCTCCGTTCTAAATGTAAGTGATAAATATGCAGAAGGTCCTCCGTGCTATTGATGCTACCAATGATTGGATGGGAAAGATTGCCGGTTGGCTTCTTATCCCTCTATCTTTTATAGTTTTCCTTGACGTCATCCTCAGATATGTACTCAATATGCCCACGATATGGGTCTGGGACGTCGGGGTCCAGATACAGGCAGCAATTGTAGTCCTCGGAGGGGGCTATGCCCTTCTTCACAAAGGTCATGTTTCCGTAGATATTCTGATTTCCAAGCTGTCAACGAGGAAAAGGGCCCTGCTGGACACCATTATGTACATCTTTCTGGTTGGCGGCGTTGCTATTCTTCTATGGCGACTATCCATCAGTGCTCAGTTCGCGCTAAGCATTAAAGAACACTGGACATCTACCTGGGCTCCGGTTGTCTATCCTCTGAAAGTGCTCATTGTAATCGGCGTTGGCGCGCTGCTGCTGCAGGCAATTGCCGGCTGGATACGTCATATCCTTACCCTGATTCGAGGCGATGAGGTAGCTCAGTAATGAATATTGACGTCGGGTTATTAAGCATCATCGTCCTCGGCATCATGCTTCTCATGCTTCTAACGGGGTTACCGGTAACCTTTGTTCTTTTAAGCCTGTCCGCCATCGGTTTCTGGTATTTAAGAGGCTTACCAGCTACCAGTTCCCTGGGACTCGGGTTCTTTTCCACCATCACCACTGATATCTTCATTGCCCTGCCAACCTTCATATTTATGGCCACTGTCCTGGAAATGTCCGGCCTGGGTGCCGCCATGTATGACATGATGCACAAGTGGATGGCAGGGCTTAAGGGTGGATTGGCCATGGGCACAATTGCCATCGCTACCGTCTTGGCTGCCATGACCGGCTCTGCCGCTACGGCCACCTTAACGCTGGGGTTGCTGGCCTACCCTGAAATGGAGCGGCGTGGTTATGATAAGAGAATGATTATAGGCGCTATTCCAGCCGGCGGCTCCCTCGGGCCCTTGATTCCTCCCAGTGTACCGATGATTGTTGTCGCCGCGGTGAGTGAAATATCCATCGGGAAACTATTTATCGCCGGTATTATTCCCGGCTTCATAACCTCCATTGGCTACATGGCTTACATCGGTATAAGGTGCTGGAAGAATCCGAGGATGGGACCTCCCTTGCCACCTGAAGAGCGCGTTGACTTCAGGGAAAAAATGAAGTCGCTGCGCGGTTCGATATTGCCCATTCTGCTGATTTTCATGGTTCTGGGGTTGATATACCTCGGCATCGCTACGCCGAGTGAGGCGGGAGGAGTCGGCGCGGTTGGTGCTTTAATATGCGCCGCTATTTATCGCAACCTCACCTTGAAGAACCTGCAGAAAGCGACGACAACGGCCATCAGAATAACCGCCATGCTGATGTGGCTATTAGCGGCTGGCGGCGCTTTCTCTCAACTTATCGGTGTTCTAGGAGTACAGAACTACCTGCGTGAGTTTCTGCTGGCGTTACCGGTAAGCCCCTGGGCAATCGTCGTTGGCATACTTTTCCTGGTCTTCATTCTGGGCATGTTTATCGATGCTACCCCTATTACGGTTATCTTCCTGCCCATCTTCTACCCCATAGTTATGGCTCTTGGCTTTGATTTGCTGTGGTTCGGACTGCTATTCACCATGGATTTGCTCGTCGGAATAATGACACCTCCCTTCGGCATGGTTCTATTCTATTTCAAGGGGCTGAATCTACCGGGTGTAACCATGATGGATATTTACCGGGCTATCGTACCTTTCTTCCTGATAATGATGGTGGTTATGGTCCTGGTTTTCTTTATTCCGGAATTAGCCACCTGGATGCCCAATATGATGATAAAGTAAATGATTACTAAAGGTTGAAGAACCGACCTTGCGGCGGTTTTAGTACAATTGACTACTGTATCTAACCTGGTAAAGGAGTAGCAATGGAAGGATATCGCGTTGTAGACCTGAGCTTACCTTTGATGAACGGCGGCGGATTCGGGGCGCCAGCCGAAATTACCTACCTTGACCATCGCACACGGGCGAAGATGATAAGCGAGAAGTTTGGCATTAATCCGGAAGCTATGGGTGGTAAAGCTAACGCTATGGAGCAATTCACCTCCCTGACCTGCCATGCCGGAACGCACTTTGACGCTCCCTGGCATTACGATGATATGGCTGAGGGAAAACCAGCGCTGACCGTTGACCAGGTTCCGCTCGAATGGTGCTTCGGAGATGGGGCCTGGATTGACCTGAGCTGGAAAAAACCCGGTGAAGATATCACCGCCGCTGACGTACAGAAGGCATTTGAACAAATTGGCTATTCGCCGAAACCGATGGACATCGTCCTTATCAAGACCGGAGCCTCTGAACATTACGGCCAGCCTGGATGCGATGAGATGAACGCTGGCATGACACGCGAGGCCACACTCTGGCTTGGTGAACGCGGCATCAGGGTTGTTGGCACTGACGCCCCCATCTGGGACCGCCCGGTTAAAATGCAGATGGCCGACCTTCAGAAAGGGATAAGACCGGGCAGTTACATGCAGGGACACCGCGCTGCCGGTGAAAAAGGCATGTGCATCCTCGAGTGGTTAACTAACCTTGACCAGCTGCCGCACTTCGGTTTTAAGGTCTGTGCCTTTCCCGTAAAAGTACAAAACGCGGGTGCCGGCTGGGTGCGTGCGGTTGCCTTCGTTCCTGATTGAAATAAAGAGGAGGTATCATGGCAAAAAATTTGATTACCGGCGGCTTCGGGCTTTTTGGAACCTATCTGGCCAGGGAACTGCTGGCCGATGCAGAAGAAGTAATTTTGTTTCAAAGAAGAAGCGATTTGCCACCCGGCGCTGCCGACCTTGAAGGCAATGTGGAAATTCACAGCGGCGATATCGGTAACTGGGTGCAGGTGCTTGAGGTATTGAAAAAATACGATATCGATACCGTATACCACACCGCAGCTTTGCTAAGTAAAGACTGCGAGAATAGCGCCGCCAATGGTTTTAGAGTAAACGTATTGGGAACCGTAAATATCCTGGAGGCAGCCCGCTTTCTTGATGTGAAAGATGTCGTCTTCGTTAGTTCGGGTGCTACTTATGGATTAAAGAATCCTCCAAAGCAGGTATTTAATGATACCATCCAGAATCCGGAAAACATGTACACCACCACCAAAGTATGCTGCGAGCGGCTCGGGGAACAGTACTACCGACAGTACGGCGTTAATTTCCGGGCCATAAGGTACGCCATGGTTGTCGGCCCAACCCGCCAGATTTCTTATTATTATGGCGACTGGTCAGGGATAACCGAAAGAACGGCTCAGGGACAGCCATACGTTGTCCACTCCAATCCCGATGCCCCCTGTGCTTATATCTATATTAAAGATGCCGTGAGGGCGATGGTAGAGCTCAAGAAGGCGGAGGAAAGCCGGTTACGGCAACGAGTTTATAACGTCCATGGCTTCATGGCCACTCTCTCCGAAATAGCAGAGCAGATAAAAAAACACGTCCCCGATTCACAGATTACCTTTGAGTGGGACAAAAGTGAAGCCATGAAGATGGCAAACAGCGGGGTCAGCTACGAAATGGAGAATGCGGTTGCCTTTGAGGATTTTGGTTACCAGACTCAGTATTTTGCTAAGGAAATGGTGGAAGATTTCATCAAGGAGGTCAGGGCCGGACGAGCCAATCAGGCATAATAGAAATAGGCCTGGTCAACGTAAACAAGGTATCCATTCAGAAAAAATCTTTAAAGTTCCATTCGCCTGAAATAAGGAGGATATGATGCCATCTTTGAAAGAAATTCAGGAATATGGTACGGAGCTGGAAAACTGGCTGCGGATGCGGGTCCATCCCATAGCAGTTAAGATGCTGAAAAGCGTAGATGAGGTTCCTGAAGACGCCGTCATTCCAACTCGGGACTGGGGCCATAAATATTCTTTATGCCAGAGCTTTGCCAAGTCCCAACGTGCCAATGCGACCATCGCGATGTTTAAAGAAGATATGTGGTGTTTTGAACCCGTCCTTGGCCTGGGCCTTGCCGAACGCATTCCCTACTTTCTGGAAGGAAGACATCGTTACCCGGACAGCGTCAGGAAGCTCGAGGACGCCGCTATATGGTGTCAGAACATGCCCTATCTGGAATACGGTGCTTATAAAGGCATCGTTTCGGCGCCAGTCAACACATGCAGTTTTATGCCTGATGTCATCGTAATGCATGTTACCGGTGCGCAGGCAAGCCAGCTTTTAATCATCAAGAACTGGATTGACGGCAAAGACCTGTACTGCCAGTTGTCAGGACATGCAGCCTGCGTTTATGCGGTCGTTCCTTCACTGCTGAAACGTGAATGCGCCGTTTCCATCCCCTGTAAAGGAGACCGACGGCTGGCTTCTGCCCAGGATGATGAAATTCTCTTTACATTGGTACCGGAGTTGCTCCCTGATTTTATCGCCGGTTTGAGGTTCCTGCAGGAGAATGGATGGGGATTGCCAATCACTCAGGAGTACAAAGAGGAGTATGACCTTAAACCAGCCTACTCCAAGCTTGGAGAGATGCTGGGCGTGGACGTGAAAAAATCACCGCCGCATGAACAGAAGTATCAAAAAATTTAATCGGTTATCCGCCCGGTAAATAATTTTATGCAGCCAGGAGGCCAAAGATGCAATTAATAGATACTCATGTAATGATGGAATCCCTTGACCTTCAGGATTTGGAGGCTATGTCGGCATCCGGTGTCAAAGTTCTCATTGCCGACGCAGCTGGCGGAATGGACTACGCCACGTCAGCGCAGGCAGCGGTCAATTATTTTGAACATACGCTGGTCGGAGAAACCAGGCGCGCTTCCGATTACTTCATAGATGTCCATGTTATCCTGGGCATCAACATGAACGCCATTCCTGCCGACTACGAGAAGATACTTGACGCATTGCCTGGATACTTGAAACGAGAGGAGGTGGCAGGTGTCGGAGAAATCGGCATGGAACCGAAATCTGGCACCTGTCCTGACCTGAGCAAGCAAGAAGAGATTTTAAAAGCAGAGCTCAGGATGGCTAAAGAGCATAATAAGGCAGCTGTATTGCATTTACCGTCAGCAGAGAGAGCCAGCTGGATTGAGCGGTATATCAAGCTCATTGACGACACTGGACTTGACCGGGATAAAGCGATTATCGTTCATTCGGATGCCAGTACCACCAAAATAATCACCGAAGCCGGGTGTATTGCCGGCCTCTCGGTGCTGCCCATGCGCAGGATGACTCCCGAAGATGCCGCCAAAATTATATCCGAGAATAATATGGACCGCATACTGGTCAGCAGTGATAGCCGAATCCGCCATCGTTCCGACCCACTCTCTGTGCCAAGGATAGCCGTACAGATGCGGCGTCTGGGCTTAAGCGAAGCAGATGTAGAAAAGGTCCTGTTCGACAACCCGAATAAAGTTTTCAATCTGGGCATTTGACACCATCTGATAATGCCGGTGGACGAACAGATTCAACCGACACTGTTGGGGACGATGAAATGAGCATTGAAGAGGAACTGGTAGATAAGGCAATCTCAATCAATTATGATGATTTGCCCGCTGAAGTGGTTATGGCCTGCAAAAAGAGTGTCGTTGACCTTATCGGTGTGGCGATTGCTGGTTCAACTACGCCGGTGGCAAAGAAGCTGTTCGAATTAGTCAGCCAGTGGCAAGGAAAACCGGAGAGCAGTATTTTCCTTCATAATATGGCCATCCCGGCCCATGACGCTGTTTTTGTCAACGCCGCAATGGCACGCGCCTTGGATTTTAATCAGTATCACTTCAGCACCGGAACGCAGCCTCCCCCAACCATGGTGCCGGTAGCGCTGGCCACGGCAGAACTTGGTGGTAAAGTCAACGGCAGAAATTTTATCAGCGCGGTCACCATCGGCTCGGAGGTCATGTGCCGCATGCGTATGGTACCCGACTATTGTTCCGGGTTGAGCGGATGGGTGGGAGATGTTTGCGGTATCTTTGGCGGGGCTATAACTGCGGGAAAGTTGATGGGTTTTAACTCGGAGCAGATGTTAAATGCACTGGGATTAGCCTACAGTCAATCCGCCGGGAATGTTCAGGGCGTACGCGATGTCGGCGGTGGAGCTACCCTGTCACTTCAGCAGGGTCTATCGGCCAGAGCCGCTATGCTATCAGCGACGCTGGGTAAAAACGGGCTCGGAACTTCAAAGCGGTTCCTGGATTCACAGGGCGGTTTCTACGAAGTCTATTACCGGGGAATACATCATGACCTGAACCGACTGATGGACGGTTTTGGGCAAAGATACGAGGTCATGAATTTAGCCGTAAAACCGTATCCTTCTTGCGGGTATACCCTCTGCCCCATTGATAATGTACTGGACATCGTACAGAAAAATAATCTGACAAGCCGGGAAATAGAAAAAATTGTGCTCAGGGTGGGGCAGGCCGCCTATAACAATGTTTGCCTTCCACGCGAGACTAAATGCCGCCCTGAAACAGGCGGTGATGCCATGTTCAGTATTCCCTATACCATTGGCAGCGCTATCTTCAGTGGTGAGGTATTATACTGCTCCCCATTAAGGCAAGGTTGGAGATAAGAGAGTAAGATGGCTGGAGAAAGAGGAGTAACAGCCATGCCAAGACGCAAATGGGATCCACGGACCAAGACCACCGTAGTGCTGCAGGGATTGAAAGGCAGGCCGGTAGCCGACGTTTGTACCGAGCAT
>JAUWLN010000109.1 GCA_030613665.1 Dehalococcoidia bacterium | reverse complement strand
GAACACGGAACTGCTGGACACGCTGCTGAAGGCAGGCTATGTGCCGGTGATTGCTCCGCTGGGTATTTACGCCTTTGACCGGCCCGATGATGCCCCGCAGGTACTTAACATAAACGGTGATATATTTGCCAGTGAAATAGCGGCTGCCATCGGTGCGGAGCAACTCGTCTTCCTGACCGATGTGCCTGGCATCTGCGACCGCTCAGGTAATTTGCTGTCCAGATTGTCCGTCACTGAGGCCGAAGAGCTGGTAGCGTCAGGCGTGGCCTCCGGGGGAATGATTCCCAAAATACGGGGCTGTATCCGGGTGGTGGACATTGCCGCGACGACCTGTATCATCGATGGACGGCGGCCTCACGCCCTGCGACAGCAGATTGAAGGGCACGGCGGCGGCACAACAATTTATATTGAATAACATAACGCAGTGTTACGCGAGCAAAAGGGAGTGATACCATGACTAATTGGCAGGAAATGGAAAGCAAGTACTTTATGCATACCGTTAACCGGGTGCCGGTGACGCTGGTCAAAGGCGAAGGGGCCAGGGTATGGGACGATAACGGACGTGAGTATCTGGACTTTGTTGCCGGCTGGGCGGTCAACAGCCTGGGCCATTGCCATCCCGTGGTGGCCAAAGCACTGGCGGAACAGGCGCACACCCTCATCCAGGTTTCAAATCAGTTCTATACCATCCCGCAGCTTCAGCTGGCTGAGATTCTGGTGCAGCACAGCTGTCTGGACAAGGTCTTTATCAGCAACAGCGGTGCGGAGGCAAACGAAGGGGCGGTCAAGCTGGCACGGCGCTACGGGAGTCACCACCGGGACGGAGCATATGAAATTATCAGTGCCATGGGCTCTTTCCACGGTCGCACCCTGGGCATGGTGGCGGCTTCCGGGCAGGCGAAGCACCAGCAGCCGTTTCTGCCCCTCCCCGCCGGCTTTGTCAACGTGGATTATAACGATATCGATGTCATAAAGGCAGCCACTACCGATAAGACCTGCGCCGTTATTCTGGAGCCGTTACAGGGCGAGGGTGGGGTCAACCTGCCCGACGATGATTACCTGGCAAAGGTGAGGGAGTGGTGCAACGAAAAGGGGCTTCTTCTCATCCTCGATGAAATTCAGACCGGCTTTGGCCGGCTGGGAAGCCTGTTTGCCTATGAACAGCACGGTGTTGAGCCTGACGTCATGACCCTGGCCAAGGGGATGGGGAGCGGGGTGCCCATCGGTGCCATTATGGTCAAGGATAGCGCCAACGTGCTTGTTCCCGGCGAGCATGGCTCAACCTTTGGCGGCAACCCGCTGGTCTGCGCCGCAGCCTATGCCACGGTGAAATACATCATTGAAAACAACGTCGTGGAAAATGTTGAGAAAGTCAGCCAGTATTTTGTCGGGCGACTGGAAGAGCTGAAGAATAAATATAACTTCGTCACCGAGGTGAGAGGACGCGGGTTGCTCCTGGCCATAGAGTTCGACCGTGAGATTGCCGACGATGCGTTAAAAGCCTGTCTGAAAAACGGGCTTCTGGTCAACCGGGTTAAGCCCAGTGCCCTTCGTTTTATGCCGCCCCTCATCATTGGCAGTGCCGAGGTGGATGAGGCAGTAAATATCTTGGATAAAGTCCTGGCGGCAGTATAACGGGGGTATTCCCGAAAAAGAAAAATTATGCGATAATAATTAAATGAAGGTGAACCTTCGCAAACTCGGCATCTTTTTAGCCCTGACCGCGGTGCTCCTGATTGGCGTTGCCCTCCTCGCTTTTTCCTATATTGATATTGGTCTTACTGATCTGGCTGACGGGAAAGCAAAGCAAGAGGCGATGGTTGGTTTCGCGGAAGTGCCGGAGTCGGTTGCGGAGGACGCAGCCGCGACGGCGATGGAGCTTTATGGTGACTATCGGGATAAGTACGAAGAGTACGTCGACCAGTTGCTGACCACCTATATCGAGGCTAAAGACAGTGATTTCGTTGTTATCTTCAATCCGGGTGGTTGGGGAACCAAGGTACTGGAAAAGTCACCGACATGGTGTGAAATCTGCCAGGGGATTAAAACAGAGTTAGATGGGCTGGGGTATTCATCACTGATACTTGATTACCGGCGAACGGCGGAAAACATGCGCGGTTTAACCAAGGAGCTGGTAGAATTATTTTCCGTTTACCCATCCAAGGCCAAGAATCTGGCCGGCCGCGTGGAATTCCTTACTCGAAATGTTCCCGACCTCAAGGTTATCGTTGCCGGGAATAGCAATGGCACCGTTATTTCGGACACGGTTATGGATATCCTGCATGATAACCCCAGGGTGTACAGTATTCAAACCGGGACCCCTTTCTGGCACAAACGGACAACCATGGAACGAACGCTCGTGCTGGATACAAATGGCAGGATTCCCGATGCTTTCAGCCAGGGCGATATACCGGCTATGCTCACCACCAGCCTCAAAGCGCTCTTCGGTTTATCCTTAACGGCGGACGAGGAAGCCGGCCGCATTTTCTATTTCGTGCGGGCGCCCGGGCATGACTACAACTGGCAATACCCCGATGTTAATTTGAAAATAATCGGTTTCCTGGAAGAGAATTTCAGCGCAGATAGGCAAATATCACATAACTAGGAGGAGGTCTTGCGGTGTCAGGTAAAGTGGTGCTGGCCTATAGTGGTGGCCTTGATACCTCGGTGGCTGTCCGGTGGCTCAAGGAGAACTATGACCTGGAAGTAGTTGCCCTGACCATCGATGTTGGCAACGAGCGTGACTTCACCGCGATTAAAGAGAAAGCGCTCAAGGTTGGCGCGGTAAAGGCGGTGGTAATCGATTCCAAGGAACTGTTTGTCAACCATTTCATCTTTCCGGCGCTGAAGGCTGATGCTCTTTATGAAGGGCAATACCCGCTGGCGACGGCTCTCTCCCGACCGCTCATCGGCAAACTACTGGTGGATGTGGCACGCGAGGAAGGGGCGGTGGCGGTTTCTCACGGCTCTACCGGCAAAGGCAACGACCAGGTGAGAATCGAGGTGAGTGTGAACGCACTCGCTCCAGACCTCAAGATTATCGCTCCGGCACGGGAGTGGGGCATGACCAGGGAGGAGACCATTAAATACGCCGAGCGATATGGTATCCCGGTGCCGGTCACCGTTTCCAGCCCCTATTCCATCGATGAAAACCTCTGGGGGCGGAGCATCGAGTGCGGTGCCCTGGAGGACCCGTGGGTGGAACCGCCGGAAGATGTCTTTGCCTGGACAAAATCGCCGAAAGAGGCGCCGGACACACCCGGTTACGTGGAGATTGGTTTTGAGCAGGGCATCCCGGTTGCCATTGATGGTAAAAAGATGGGCGGCATTACGCTCATTCAGACACTAAATGAAATGGCCGGAAGTCACGGCGTGGGCCGAGTCGACCTTCTGGAAAATCGTCTGGTGGGCATCAAGTCAAGAGAGATATATGAAGCACCGGCGGCCATGGTGCTTCTCCAGGCGCATCAGTCTTTACAGGCAATGACCTTATCCAAAGAGCAGATGCGTTTCAAACAGAAAGTAGCCATAGAATACGCGGACCTGGTCTACAACGGTCTGTGGTTTACGTCGTTGCATGAGGACATGGCGGCTTGTATTCAGTCCTCGCAGCGCCATGTAACCGGCACGGTAAGGCTCAAGCTGTTCAAAGGCGCCTGTACCGTGGTGGGGCGGAAATCACCTTATTCGCTGTACAGCTACGGCCTGGCTACCTATGATAAAGACGATGTTTTCGACCAGAGCGCCGCGGCCGGATTCATCTATATCTGGGGGTTGCCGGTAAAAACTCAGGCTCAGATACAGGGTACGGGCCGATTGGAAAAGAGCTGACATGAGCCATATCAGAGGTCGCTTTCAGAAGGCGGTCGATAAAAAAGTTGTCGAATATACGTCATCCCTGCCCTTTGACTGGAGATTATACAAACATGACATCGCCGGCAGCATTGCCCACGCCAGGATGCTGGCCCGGCAGGGAATCATCTCCAAATCCGACTCCGTGATAATCGTTCAGGGGCTTGAGTCCATTGAGCAGGAACTTGCGCAGGACGAATTTAGATTCAAGACCGAGCTGGAAGATATCCACATGGCCATAGAAGCCCGCCTTATCGAAAAAACAGGCGAGGCTGGCGGTAAAATCCACACCGCCCGTTCCCGGAACGACCAGATAGCTCTGGATTTACGTCTTTATATCAGGGAAGCTATTTCCCAGACTGTAGACAATGTTCGTGAGTTACAGCGTGCCCTGGTGAATCTGGCCGAGGCCAGCATGGATGTGGTAATGCCGGGATACACCCACCTGCAGCCGGCACAGCCCATTTTACTGGCACATCACCTTCTGGCCTATTTTGAGATGCTCCAGCGGGACGTGGGACGCTTTAACGACTGTCGGAAACGTGCCGATGTTATGCCCCTGGGCAGCGGGGCACTGGCCGGAGTCACCTACAACGTGGACCGTGAGTTCCTGGCCCGTGAGCTTGGCTTCAGCCAGGTAAGCCAGAATAGTCTTGATGCTGTCTCGGATAGAGATTTCGTCCTCGAATATGAAGCCGCCGCCAGTACCTGCATGATGCATCTCTCAAGACTGGCGGAGGAAATTATTCTGTGGTCGTCTGCGGGGTTCGATTTTATCGAGCTTGACGAAGCATATGCCACCGGCAGCAGCATAATGCCCCAGAAAAAAAATCCGGATGTGGCCGAACTGATTCGCGGGAAAACCGGGCGCGTGTATGGTAATCTGATGGCTTTTCTGACCACGATGAAAGCGTTACCTCTCGCTTATAATCGAGACCTTCAGGAGGATAAAGAAGGGCTTTTCAATACCGTGGACACGCTTGTGGCATCGCTCGATATATGTACCGGCCTGATAGCTACATTGAAAGTAAATGCGGAAGGTGCCGCCAGGGCCGTGGAGCACGGCTACATTCTGGCGACTGACCTGGCAGACTACCTGGTCGGGAAAGGGGAGGCCTTTCGCAGCGCCCATGAGATTGTTGGCAGGCTGATAAGTTATGCGGTGAAGAAGGGGAAATCATTGCCGGAACTAAGCTTTGCGGAATACAGCAGTTTTTCTCCGTTGTTCGGGGAGGATGTTTATTCGATTACCGTGGATTCGTCCCTGGCCGCAAGAGATATTATTGGCGGTACGGCACCTAAGCGCGTGGCGCAGGCAGTGGCCGCTGCTAAAAAAACACTCGGGCAGGGGAGTTGAAAGTACCCCTCTCCGTTGCAGGAGGGGGCGAATCAGGAGATGGTAAAAACTAGGCTGTTTTCACCACTTTATGCTGGGTTCGCAGGCATCTGGTGCACAGGGTGAGGCGTTTGAGCTGACCGTTTATCGTCACCGTGGCCGGGTGTATGTTGGGTACCCAGCGGCGGTTGGTTCGACGTTTGGAATGGCTGACATTATGACCGAACTGAGGTGTCTTACCGCACATTTCGCACTTCAATCTAGATGCTCCTTTGACTGTTTGGCAAACTTGATGTAATATGAAACCTACTACATGGTAGCATAGTCAGGCTGGGCTTGACAAGGATGGCTAAAATGAAGCAGATAAATTCCATAAGCGGCCAGGAATTACGGGAGATGTTCGCCGCGGCTACCGGGTGGTTGGAGAAAAGTTCCGCCGAAATTGACGCCCTGAATGTATTCCCGGTACCTGATGGTGACACCGGGACCAATATGCTGCTCACCATGCGCTCCACTGTCGAGGAGGCCTACCGGGCTCCTGACCACAGCGCTTCGGCGGTGGCCCATGCCATGGCGCAGGGGGCACTGATGGGGGCGCGGGGCAACAGCGGCGTTATCCTCTCTCAGATTCTGCGCGGGCTGGCACAGGGTCTGTCGGAAAAGGAATCTCTCAACGCGACTGACCTGGCC
>JAUWLN010000037.1 GCA_030613665.1 Dehalococcoidia bacterium | reverse complement strand
GCCTCCGAATACCTTCTTGTTTTCACTTATGTTTCCTCCTGTAGTTATTTTACAGGAGTCTCGCATTAAAGGTGGACCTATTTTCGGGGGGCAGGCCAGATGTAGTATCAGAATGCGGAGGAACTGATATAAACCTTGCCTCCCTTGAAGGTGGAAAATTACTTAATGCCTTACATATTGGGGTACAACGCATAAACAGTAGAGCCAATATATCAAGAGGATTGCTGTACGATTCAAAGGCTTGGAACAAAGTGTGGAAAGCGCGTCTAATGAACTTAAAATGTATATTGATTCGATTGTAAGTTGTATGAAAGTTCTGCGTAGCACCCCCGCAAAACAAAAACAAGCATTAGCAGATATGGTAAAGCGCATGATAGATGCGAAGAAAGCCGCAAATACTGTAATAGACGAAGCTACGCACATCAAGATGAACCTTTTAGAGCAGTAGCATTGATATTCACTCATAGTTCCTATTGTATTTTCTATTATTTCATAAGACATGAGTCACACTGTTTTACTCATTAACTGGGCTTTAATTACATTTTTCACGGAATTCCAGATTTTACGTGCTGAATAAAAGGTTGTTTTGTCCTGTTAAATCGCTCCTTTTTTCCCCGTTTGACTTGACATATTATTGATTTATGTTAAAATGTTTAACGTTATGTTAAAATATATGGGTGATGCCTGTTTAGAGGAGGCGCGGTGAAAGAAGAAATCAACAGCTTTATTAATTACCTGACCGTGGAGAAGGGATTTTCCGGGAACACGCTGGACGCCTACCGGAACGATTTACAGCAGCTGGCCAGCTTCGCCGGGGAAGAGGCGGCAAAGCAGGGGCTCACCCCTTCCTGGGAAAATTTCAGCCGCCAGACAATGCTGAGCTACATGCTGAACCTCAAAGAGAGGAATTATGCCGCTACCACCATCGCCCGCAAGGTGGCGGCAACGCGCTCTTTCTTCGGCTTCCTGAAGTCCGAGGGCATCATCAAGATTGAGCCGACCGAGAACATGAGCTCGCCAAGCGTGGGGAAGTCGCTCCCCAAGCCGATTACCATCAGCCAGGTGCGCCAGCTGCTGGAACAGCCGGCCAAGCAAAATACGCTGGAAGCGAAGAGAGATAAAGCAATGCTGGAACTGCTCTATGCCTCCGGCATGCGGATAAGCGAACTGGTCGGCCTCAATCTGGGCGATGTCAACGCCGAAGAGGGATTTGTAAGATGTTTCGGCAAGGGACACAAGGAACGCATCGTGCCAATTTACGAACAGGCTGCCCGGTCGGTAAAGGAGTATACCGGGGAAACACGCCCTAAACTGGCTCGTAAAAAGGATGAGGTCGCCCTCTTTCTCAATCCCCGCGGCGACCGCCTGACCAGGCAGGGTTTCTGGCAGAAGTTGAAAGAGTACGCCAAATCGGCCGGTCTGGGAAACCAGATAAGCCCGCATACGCTTAGACACAGCTTTGCCACCCACATGCTGAGCGGTGGTGCCGACCTGCGCGCCGTTCAGGAATTGCTCGGGCATGCCAACATCTCCACCACGCAGGTTTATACCCACCTCACCAGCGAGCACGTCCGGCGCACCTATGAGAGGTCGCACCCGAGGGCCAAGTAGCCGAACATTGATACCTAACAGGATACAGGAGAGTCCAAATGCCGAAAAAACCAAGACGTGGCAAAGTGTTCCAGGGCAAAAAGAAAAGAGCCAGACAACCGGCTGTCTCCAGACCCGCAGCACCGCCGGTAGCCGCTCAGGGAGATATACGCGCCGTTTCAACTCCGGCACCCGGTACGGTTGCGAAATCGAAAACCCCTGCCGTGAAATACCCGTACGTTACGGCCGAACTACGCCGAATCGGTATTCTGGCCGGGGCGGTAGTGGTCATTCTTATTGTGCTGGCACTGGTACTGTAATATTTTTACCTGGCGGTAGTGATGGACTTTGAGGCCGAAAGAGCCAGGTTAATCGAGCACCTTAGCAGGGAAATAAAGGACAGGCGTGTCCTTGACGCCATGGCCCGCATACCACGAGAGCGCTTCGTGCCGGAGGAAAGCCGCCACCTCGCCTACGAGGATATTCCACTGCCCATCGGCCTGGAACAGACCATCTCTCAGCCCTTTATTATTGCCCTGATGACCGAAGCTCTGGAACTGACCGGCGCGGAAAAAGTGCTGGAAATCGGGACGGGCAGCGGCTATCAGTCGGCGATTCTTGCGGAACTGACCCGCCGCGTGGTTACCGTGGAGCGCTTACCGAAGCTGGCGGAGACAGCCGGCAAGGTACTGGACAGCCTGGACTATCGCAATATTGAAATACGCCTCTCCGGGGAAACCCTTGGCTGTCCGGAAGAGGCCCCTTTTGAGGCGATACTGGTCACCGCCGGCGCACCCAGCGTGCCCCCGGAGTTAATATCGCAACTGGCCTTCGGCGGACGTATGGTCATACCGGTCGGCTCACGTTACCTCCAGGAACTGGCAAAAATCACCCGCCAGAGGAAGAAAAACAGGATTGAGAACCTGGGCGGCTGCCGCTTCGTCTCACTTATCGGCAAGGGCGCCTGGGGCCAAGAATAGAAAGCACCGAAAAGGAGGATTTATGGAAGTCCTGGAAGCAATTAAGACCCGCAGGAGTATTCGCAAGTACAAATCCGACCCCGTGGACGGCGGAACGCTGGAAAAAGTGCTTGCGGCCGCACGCCAGGCACCATCCTGGGCAAACACTCAATGCTGGCAATTTGTGGTCGTGCGGGATGCGGAAACCAAAGGCAAGCTCTCCGACACGCTGAGCGAGACCAATCCGGCACGTGATGCCGTGCGCAATGCACCAGTAGTCATAGTTGCCTGCGCCGAAACGGGCAGGGCCGGCTACAAGGGTGGTGAGGTGACCACGGACAAGGGCGACTGGTTCATGTTCGATGTTGCCCTGGCGATGCATAACCTGGTGCTGGCCGCTCACGCCCTGGGGCTGGGCACGGTTTATGTCGGGCTATTTGACGCGAAAAAAGCCGCCGGCATCCTGTCGGTACCCGAAGGACACTGCGCGGTGGCGATTACCCCGCTCGGTTACCCCGACGAAACAAAAGAGGCCAGGTCGAGAAAAGAGCTTGCCGAGTTTGTCCATTACGACAAATGGGGTGCCGGATAGGACACAGTTCCGATGAGATACCGAACGTGGATTCTGGTTGCCGCGGGGTTGTTCGTTACCGGCATGGTGCTCGGTCTGGCCGTGCCCGATGATACAGGCGACTTCTTCGCCGGAGACCTGTCGGTCCTTGAGGAGCTGGCCAGATTCCTCGACCCGTTCCAGCTCTCAACGGCCGTTTTCATCTTTCTGAAAAACACGTCGGCTCTGGTCTTCAGTTTCATCCTCAGCCCGCTTCTCTGCCTGGTACCCATCCTCGCATTAACGGTTAACGGCGGGATTCTCTCCCTGGTCTCCGTTACCATCATAGAACAGGAGTCGGTCGGCCTGCTTTTAGCCGGACTGCTGCCCCACGGCATATTTGAGCTTCCGGCACTGATTATCGGCGAGGCAGCCGCGCTCAGCTTCGGGGCGATGGCGATTACCGCCCTGGTTTCCAGGAACCGAAGAAGCCAGCTGTCCCCCAACCTGAACCAGAATATGAAGTATATGGCGCTGGCCTTTGCCCTGCTGCTGCCGGCGGCCATAATCGAAACCTATATCACCCCACTATTTCTACGCTAAGGAGGTAGACAACAATGAATGAGCTTGGTCTGGCAATTCCCTTCTGGGTTCTGGCGCTCCTTTGGATGGCGAAGACCATCTGGCTGGTCATCATCTGCACCCTGCTCGCCTGGCTTGGTATCCGTGCCTTTGACGCGCTCACCCCCCACATCCCGCACCGCCAGCGCATCGGTGAAAGCCCGGTGGCCACCGGACTTTTCATCGCCGGTTTTTTCATCCTCACCGGCCTGGTTATCCACGGAGCGCTGACGGCGCCGACGGTAGTTGGCGGCCCGCTGCTCACTTACTTCTTCGATTTCAGAAGGCTGGGGCTGCTGGCGCTGAGCTTTGTGGTAAGCCTGCTGGTCGGCGTCGCCCTGTTTTACATCGTGGACAAGCTGACCCCGAAAATTCCCTTCGCCGGTATCGAACCCGAGCCAGTGGCCGTGGGCATCAACGTTTTCGGCTACCTGGTCTTCTTCGGCCTGATACTCCACGCCGCACTGACGATACCATTATGAAAAAATTGAAGCTGTTTCTCATACTGGCTATGGTGCTGGGTTGCACTCTGGCCGCCAGCGGGTATGTCCGGGCTACCAGCTCCGATGGATTCCGCACCGTAGACCAGGATGTCTTTGATGACTGGGACATAAGCCGCACCCGGGCAGCCGGTGCCGATGGTTTCTATCAGGTATCTGAGAAGGGGTTCCGCCCAGTTATTGTCTACGAAAGCCTGGGAGAAGAGGCCAACACAGCCTACCGCCTGGGCGAACAGATGCTGGGACAATACCCGGACCGGATACAGAGGGCGGAAAAGATATTTTACTATGTGCGCGACCGCGTCAGGTACACACCGGACAAGGACCAGTTCCAGCATGACGAGTTTGCCCAGAATGCCGATGAACTGGCCGATACAATAGCGCAAAACGGCTTTGGTCACGGTGATTGTGAGGACAGCGCCATACTGCTGGCCGTCATGTACAAAGGTGCCGGCTACCGTTCGGCGATAGCTATCGCCCCCGGCCATACCGCCGCCATGGTCTACCTGCCGGAATATAAAAAGGGAAACAGCTTTAAGATGAACGGCGAGGAGGGCTGGTTCTGGGCGGAAGCCACGGGCAAGAAAAACCCTCTGGGATGGGTGTCCCAGGATTTAATCGCTGAAGAGCTTTATGCTTATGAAATAACCGAAGAGTCCGTTACCCGTGCCGAGCCAACCGAAGCGCCGGCCACTATAATTACCGGCGAGGGCGGGGGCAGCGCCTCGTTTCCCGTCCCCTTCTTCAGCATCATCATATTTTTATGGTTTATCTCCCGGCTTTTCCGGCGACGTGCTCACTAGCTGTCCGCCAGCTTGCCGTCAGTACATACCAACAGGTATAATAGTTGCGAACGTTTATTAGAGGACAGGTGATTCCATGGAGCAGTTTGGACTGGAAAACATCAGAAATATTGCCCTGCTGTCGCACGCGGGCGCCGGTAAGACATCTGCCGCGGAAGCAATGCTCTTCACAGCCAAGGCAATCAACCGACTGGGCAAAGTAGACGACGGGTCAAGCACCTCGGACTATGACCCCGATGAAATAAAGCGCAAGATCAGCATTAACCTGAGCCTGCTGCCCTGCCAGTGGCGGGATACCAAAGTCAACATCCTTGATACCCCCGGCTACAGCGACTTCGTCGGCGAGGTGAATGCGGGAATCCGCGCCAGTGAAGCTGCCATCATCGTCGTCTGTGCCGCCTCAGGTGTGGAAGTGGGCACCAGTCAGGCCTGGGGGTACTGCCAGGAAGCCAATCTGCCTCGTCTCATTTTCGTGAACAAGATGGAGCGTGAAAATGCCGACTTTTTCAAGGCGGTAAATGATATTCAGGCCAGGTTCGGCCCCAAGTGCCTGCCGATACAGATACCAATCGGTGCCCAGCACGATTTTCAGGGCGCCGTCGACCTGCTGGCTCTGAAAGCTTACACCGGCTCGCCACCGCAGGAAGGAGAGATTCCGTCCTCACTGGAAGGACAGGTGAACACCTTCCGGGAAAAGTTAATCGAGGCGGCGGCAGAAACGGATGATTCGCTCATCGAGAAATACCTGGGTGGCGAAGAGCTTACTTCCGAGGAACTGAGAAACGGGCTCAGGAAAGCCGTGGTAAGCGGCAGCATGTTCCCCATTCTGGCCGGCTCAGGGCTGCAGAACGTGGGCATCAGCCAGCTTCTGGACGCGATGGTCAACTACCTGCCATCTCCGGCTGAGCGCGAGGTGGTGACGATAACCGACTCGAAAGAGGAAAAAATCGAGCCCGGAGTTGATGGACCTCTGGCAGCGCTTGTTTTCAAGACAACCGCCGACCCATACGTCGGCAAGCTCACCTACTTCCGGGTGTTCAGTGGCAACATCGACAGCAATTCACAGGTCTGGAATGCCACCAAAGGCAGTGCCGAGCGTATCGGCCAGCTCTTCATGCTGCGAGGCAAGAACCAGGAACCGGTGACCAAAGTAAGCGCCGGCGACATCGGGGCGGTGGCCAAGCTTAATGTCACCAGCACCAGTGATACCCTTTCCAGTCAGAACAAGCCCATTAAGCTGGTTCCCATTGCTTTCCCGCCGCCGGTCTTTGACGAGGCAGTTTTCCCAAAGACCAAGGCCGACCTCGACAAACTGGGGACCGCCCTGTCCCGCATCACTGAGGAAGACCCGACCCTCCGGGTGCACCGGGAACCCGATACCGGCGAGACCCTGCTCTCGGGCATGGGAGACACCCAGCTTGAAGTGGCCGCGGAGAAGATGCAGCGCAAGTTCGGCGTCAGCGTAAACCTGGAGACACCCCAGGTGCCCTATAAGGAGACCATTACCGTATCGGTGCCGCGCGCCGAACACAAGCACAAAAAGCAGTCCGGAGGCCACGGCCAGTACGGCCATGTCGTCATGGCACTGGAGCCCCTGCCCCGCGGCACCGGCAGCGAGTTCGCCCAGCGCGTCGTCGGCGGTACGGTACCCAAGAACTACATCCCCGCGGTGGAGAAAGGATTCCAGGAGGCGATTCAGGGCGGCGTGCTGGCGCATCATCCGGTGGTGGACGTAAAGGCCACGCTCTACGACGGCAGCTTCCACCCGGTAGACTCATCTGAAATCTGCTTCAAGATTGCCGGGTCGCAGGCTTTAAAGAAAGGTCTGGCTGACGGGCAGCCAATCCTGCTGGAGCCCATCGTGAATATCCAGATAACCATCCCCAACGACCTCACCGGCGACATCATCGGCGACCTCAATACCAAGCGCGCCCGGGTACAGGGGATGAACCCATCGGGCGATATAAATATCATCGACGCCCAGGTGCCGCTGGCGGAAGTGCTGCGCTACGCCATTGACCTCAAGTCAATGACCCAGGGCAGAGGCACCTATACCATGGAGTTCAGTCACTATGAAGAGGTGCCGGCACAAATCACCCAGAGGATTATCTCCCAAAAAGCCGAGGAAAAAGCCTGACCGGCAGATAACGCTTGATTAGGTAGCCCTTATTTCCTGCCGCATAAACAGGATATAGCTCGCGGCGAAACAGATGGCGCTGAGACCTATCAGGCCAGTGATGTGAGGCCAGACAAGCAGTACGCTCTGCCCGAGGCTTAAGGGGTTGGGCACCATATAGGCGGCGTGGCTCTGGCTCACAATGCCCAGGCTGCGCACCAATGGCACCAGTAAAACGGTGGTCGCTTCCTGAAACAGTATGTTCGGGGAAATCCGCGTTATCATCCGCTGTAATTCCATATTACGAATCAGTTCTGCCTGCGCACCATCAGCAGTTGGGATCAGCACGTTGGCAATCCCGGGAGCGATAAGCAGGATGAAGATGCTGAAAAACAGCCAGAGCGCCAGTGAAAAAAGCAGCGATGCCGCCACGCGGCGAAAGGCGACGGAAAAAAGTATCGCCATGCCCATCCAGAACGCTCCGTAGACTACAGTCAAAGCGAAATAGAGAAAGAGCCGGATGATTTCTTCCGCGGTCGGCGGCACTCCTATCATATTCAACCCGTAGCCGGCTATGAGCAGCAGCATCGCCGCCACCATGATGGCAAGGGTGACCACACCGGCCAGGAACTTACCGTTGATGACACTGTCCCGGAAAATAGGCTGGGCCAGAACCCGGCTGAGGGTACCTCCAACCCGCTCGCTGTTTATGGCATCAAAACCAAGGGCAATGCCGATAATGGGAATGAGCAATGAGACCAGATAAGTGAGCGAAGGGATTACCGTCCCCGAAGTGGTGAACAGGCCGAGGAAGACGATTCCTTCCGGCAGGTTCGCTCCACGGATACCCTCACTGGCAGCCCACAATGCAGCCGCGCTGACCAGAAGCACCAGTATGAAAGAGGCGACAAAACGAACGCTGGTAACGTAATCGGCCAACTCTTTACGTACTATAGCAAACATAAATAACTCTATTCCTCTCGGAAATACTTCATATAAACATCGTCCAGGGAAAATTCCTGGACCTTCATCTGAATCAGCGGGAAATTATTCTCAACGATGGCTTTGGAAACCTGCCGTCGTAAATCGGCATCGGTACTGATGAAGAGCACGTTCTCCCTGGCTTCGACACTCACCACGCCCTTTATACTCTGAAGCGCTTTAATGAGCTTCTCATCCGGGTCTTCCGTTTCCCCCTCAATCGGGAAACGGCCTCCGGCAAGTGCCTCCCGTCCCAGCTTATCAATGGCCCCCTGTATCACCATTTTCCCTTTCGCCAGTATGCCGATGCTATGGCACACCCGCTGCACCTGTTATAGCTGGTGCGACGAGAGCACCACCGTTGTCCCTACCTTGGGCAGGCCGGCTACAAGGTCGAGGAGCTGGTTAATCCCCTTCGGGTCCAGGCCTGCGGTTGGCTCATCAAGGAAAACCAGTTTCGGTCTCTTAATGAGCACTTCGGCAATGCCAAGCCTTTGCTTCATGCCGCGGGAAAACTTGCCCACCGTTTTTTCTATCTTTTGACTCTTCCCCGACTGCTCGATTAGCTCGTTTTCGGTAAGACCCACCATTTCCAGCACCTCTTCCGAGCGCTGGTTGGCTTCGGAATAGCTGATGCCATTCAGGTCAGCGATAAACCTCAGGTTTTCGCGCGCGGTGAGGTTTTCATAGAAACCCACCCTTTCCGGCAGATAGCCGACCTGACGTTTGACCTTAAGCGGCTCACGGGTGGGATTGAATCCGAGCACACTGACCGAACCGGAAGCCGGTTCGGTCAAACCCAGCATCATGAGGATGGTCGTTGTTTTGCCGGCGCCGTTCGGGCCGAGCAACCCGAATACCTCGTTTTCCTTCACCTCAAGGTTGAGGCGGTCAACGACCGTAGCCTCATCGTAGCGCTTGGTCAGTTCGCTTGCTTTTATGGCTAATGTATCACTCATAGACTATCGCCGACTAAATCGCATGAAGATAACCACCAGCCCCACCACGACTAAGGCGATGATGGCCACGCCAACCCATCCCCAGACGGTGGGCGTCTCAACGGTAACCCTGATATCAATCTTTTCGGATGTCCTCTGGACACCAGAAGCCCGGACGCTTATCAGGTAGTCGCCAGCTATCGTCTCTGGCGGGGGCTTGATGTTTATATCCACGGTCTGCGTTGCCAGCGGTTCCAGCGAGTCCACCTGGTCCGGCGTGAATTCAATCAACCATCCCGCTGGTTTATCAGACGTAAAGGTGACTTTATCAATGGGTGCCGTGCCCAGGTTACCTACATTAAGGGAGAAATAATTATCCCGGCCCGCCTTGGCCTTGGTATCATATCGTTCTCCAGCCGGAGCCAGAAGCAGATTATAAGCAGCGGTAATAACTGCGTTCAGCTCAACGGAGGCTTCTACGTCCTCGGAGACTACATCCAGAGTTATCTTGTATTCACCGGGCTCGGGAAGAGGCCAGAACGGTGCCCGGGCAACAAGCCTTGTCTTATCGGAATAGGCAACGCTGCCGGGTTTGAGGTCAATAGCAGACACCCTTTTGTCTTTCTCAAACTGGGGAGTCATATAGACTTCCCAGCCCTGGGGTGCGGCGGTAACAAGGTCAAATGACCTGGGTGGACCCAGCATATCACCCACGTATTTGAACTCCACCTCAAAAACGAAATCATTGCCGGCAATCGCCTCAACACTTGGATGGATGGCCCGTATATCAAGTGCTTCTATCCTCTCTACTCTCTTCACGGTAACTCTGATATCGATTGGCTCCGTAGAAGCCTGGTCACCTTCAACCCAGAGCTTAACAAAGTAATCCCCGGTCACGACATCAGCAGGCGCCGATACCTTGGCATAAATTCGCTCGCTGTCAAAAGCGGCCAGTGATGCTATTCTGGGCGGGTCATATTTGACCGTCCACCCATCCGGCAGTTCACTCATGATGGAAATTTTGGTGACCGCCTCGTCACCAATGTTCTCCAGGTCCATCCTTATATCCTTTTCCCTGCCCGCTATCATGATGGTACTGTAAACGCCGTCAGCAGGCGTAAGCGTTAGAGCATACCCTTCTTCCATGATAAGTACGGGAATAGGGGGCTCTTCCTCCTCTTGGGCAAATACGGCACCGATCGGAGAAATCGCTATCAGACTAACCAGCAGTAGGCAGATGATTCTCAGTTTTTGCATGCGTTGCCACCTCACTTATCGTATATTGGGATTTTCTGGTATACCAATTACATATGATACTACGAATGCAATTGAAAAATCAACCTCCCTAGCTTAGGGGCAACTATCCGGCCAATAACTCCCTGACCTTTTCGGTGAGAGCCGGCAGCACCTTCTTCCAGTCCCCCACGATGCCAAACCGCGCTTCCCGAAAGATGTTGGCCTCAGGGTCTTTATTGATAGCCACGACGTTCTTGCACCCGGAACAGCCGGCCATATGCTGGCTGGAACCGGAAATGGCAACCGCGATATAAAGGTCGGGCGTTACTATTTTACCGGTAAGCCCTATCTGGCGCACATCGGGAATCCAGCCGTTATCGCATGGTGGCCGGCTGGCACCCACTGCCCCCCTCCGCAACCCTGCCAGCTCCTCCAGCTGCTTGAAGCCCTCAGCACTGCCGATACCCCTCCCTCCACCGACCACCACCCCAGCCGCTTCAAGGCTTATACCCTCGACTTCCTCTTTCACCTTTTCCAGGACTTTGGTTCTTATTGTTGATAGGTCCAGCCCCGCCTCGATGTTCACCAACTCTCCCTTCCTTGTCGTATCCGGTTCAAGCGGTGTCATGGCCTTAACCCTCACCGTGGCTATCTGCGGGTCAACCTCGCTGGTGAAAACGGCACGGGCATTGCCGCCGTAAACCGGTTTGCTGCGCAGCAGGCGTTTTGAGCCGGGGTCAATGGCCAGCTCTATGCAGTCCATGGTGGCGGCTGTCTCCAGTCGGAAAGCCAGCCGCGGCGCCAGGTCGCGGCCCACAGCCGTCTGCCCGATAAGCAAAATACCGGGCATCGCCTGCCTGACCACTTTTTCCATCACCGTGACATGGGCATCCGCCTGGTAGTCCTGCAGTAAAACGTCATCAACAATGTATACTTTATCGGCGCCAGAAGCGAACGTTTCCCGGGCCAGGTCACTGACCCCGCTGCCAACGATGGCGGCGCTCAACTCCTCGCCGAGCTCATCAGCCATTTTGCGACCGCAGCCCAGCAGCTCTGTGGCAATGGCCGCCAGTTTTCCCTCCGCTACCTCAGCATGAACCATAACACCCCGGTATTCCGCCATAGCTAATTACCTCCAGACATCGCGGTAGATGTCATCTCTTATAATAATTTCGCTTCCCGGAGTTTAAGCGCCAGTTTGACGCCGGCTTCCTCCGGGCTTTCCTCTTCAATGAGCTCACACTTGTCCTCGTGGACCGGCTGGTACAGTTTTTCCAGTTTTACCTTCCGGCCCGCCGCCCCGGTCTTTGCCGGCTCAAGGCCGATATCGGCCGGCTTCCAGACAATCGGCTCTATCTTCTTCGCCGCCATAATACCTTTTATGGTGGGATAGCGGGCTTCACCAAGCTCGTTGCTGACCGTAATCAGTGCCGGCAGCGATGTTTCAATAACCTCATAGCCGTCAGCCGTCACCCGCTCCACCCGTGCTTTGCCATCGGCGACATCGATTTTCCTGGCCAAAGTAACGCTGGGCAGTCCCAGCATCTCGGCGATACCCGAGCCCACCTGGCCGTCATCCCAGTCCGTCGCCTGCCGTCCACAGAAAATAAGGTCGTATTCACCGATTTTCTTGATGGCCATCGCCAGCGCCCGGGCATTTGACCAGCTATCGCCATCGGTGAAGGCCTCATCCTCAAGCAGGACAAGCTCATCAGCACCCATGGAGAGCGGCTTTTTCACCACTTCGCGCAGCAGGTTGACACCCATGCTGAGAACGGTGATTTTACCGCCCCGAGCATCCTTGATTCTCAATGCCGCTTCCACGGCGTTCTCATCAAACGGGCTGATTACGGGGGGCACCCCTGATGGCGGCACCACCTTCTTTCCGGCTTCTTCGACCTTGAAACTGGAGGGCGGTGCCTCGGGGTCTATTACCTGTTTTACACAGACGATTATATTCACGGTTCCGCTTACCTCATTTTTATTATTAAACCACCAGAGTCCAGAAAACTAATTTAGCACCGGGCTAGTTCGGTGTCAAGCACAGGCTGACAACACGTTCGATGCCCTGAAGGTCCGGTATCACCTCCACCGATGCCGACGGGAAATGCCGATGTATTAAACCGACCACCGGCCGGCTCTGCCCCAGTCCTATTTCCAGCAGCATGACGCCGTCAGGGCTGAGTTTATCCGCAGCCTGCTCGCACAGCCGCTTTATCTTATCAAGCCCATCGGCACCGCCATTCAGCGCTATGAGCGGCTCGAAATCGGCGAGCGCTGACCGTGAGATTTCCTCTCCAGTCACGTAGGGCAGATTGGCCATGATAAGGTCGACCGGTTCCGGCAGCGGTTCCAGCATATCGCCGTGCCGTAACTGTATGCGGTCGACCACTCCGTGTTTCCGGCAGTTTATGCGGGCCACTTCCAGAGCGTCAGCGGATACATCGGAGGCGTAGATTTTT
>JAUWLN010000154.1 GCA_030613665.1 Dehalococcoidia bacterium | reverse complement strand
TTTGTCGCCGTCGCGGCGGCGGTAGATCGAATCCCAATCCAGGAATGATATCGGGCTAATTGGCAGGGATGCAAACTTACGACGTTCAATAACCAAGGAGGTAAGCATGTTCACAGCACAGCAAGTAACCGGGCCGGTAGCCCCAGGACAATACGGAGCCATGCAGGTAAGCGGACCCTCGTCCTATTACCCACAGCAGACCGACCAAATGTCGGGGATGTTCAGCGCCATGATGCCAATGATCATGATGGTCATGATGATGGCGATGATTATGCCCATGATGAAGGGCGTTACCGCCAAAGAATGAACCAGGTAACCAGTAATTTAAGGAGGTAATCAAAAATGTATCAGGCACAGCAGTTTGGCGGGCAGCAGGCCCGGCCCCAGCAGTACCAGTACGGCACGGTATCGGGCTACTACCCGCAGCAGACCGACCAGATGTCGGGAATGTTTTCGTCCATGATGCCGATGATCATGATGATTATGATGATGGCGATCATGATGCCCATGATGAAGGGCGTCACCGGCTCCAGCAAGTCCTAGCCGGAGGTGAAATCTTTAAGGAGGTTAAGAGATGGTAAATAAGATAATTCCGCAGCAGTATCCCGGCTATCCAGGCACGCGGCCTCCCAAGGGATGGGTGCCTCCGCTGAACCAGTTTCTGAGTCTTCTGGGTGTCTACGATAACGAGTCCGGTTTCTGGGTAGGACTGCCGCTCCAGGTCTTGAGCGAGCAGCTCGTCCTGGCGGAGAAACAGCACACGCTGGACAGGATCGACTCCAGGAACGGACAGGTCAGCATCACCGTGCCCATCGGGACGGCGGTCGGCGCTTCGGTAACCGGGGAGATCGAGGTGCCTGAGGACGAGATATGGTATCTGAGGGGCCACGAGATCCGGGTGCACCAGCAAGCCGCTTTAACCGCGGGCGACCTCATCTGCAACTTCAGGGTGTCGCGGTTCCCCACTACTGACGATGTCGCCAAGCTGTTTTACAACACGGCTGACCGGCTTACGGCCACCCAAGCGCTAATTGCCGCCGGGGATGTGTTTGACCACGACCTGGTGCTGGTCGGCGCTTACTGGGACGGTGCCGCCGAGGTCAAGGTTTACCGCGAGGTAGTCAGGGACTTTGCCGATCCGGATGAACTGGGCAACGCCCTGAGACTCATCGGTGGGGCCAAGCTCACCCTGGTAGCCACGGGCGAGACGGCAGCCACAGCCGGCGGCGCCGTCAGCGTCGACCTGACGGTATGGGGGCTCAGAGGCAAAAGACTGGTGGAATAAGCATAGGGAGGTGAAATCACATGCCCTATGCTTTTGTCCCACCGGGATATAGGGCTGTCCTTATAGGACAGGCTCAGGATATTGAGGATCTGGGCACCTTCACCCCGCTTGAAGAAGGCGCGGACGAAGGTGCCCTGGTCTTAATACGCCTCGACTTTGCCGAGCAGCCGTCGGAAGAGGCCCTGATTAACCTGGAGCAGGCCTGCCGTGATACTGGCATCGAGCCCTGGCCGGGCAGTGCCTATTACGTCTATGCCGACACCGGCTCAACCTCGGTATACCTCGTCTGGCAGAAGGGTATGGCCTGGCTGCCCATAATCATTGGCCTGCTGGCTACCATGGTGCTACCCCCATTGCTTACCGCTGGTCTCTGGCTTATCCTGCCTGACTCGCTGAAGAGCCTCATATCCAGCCTCATCAACCTGGGCATGATGATGTTAATGATGTGGCTTGTCATGAAAATGATGCCAGCACTGTCTTCAGAGAAGGAGAAGCCAAAGCAGGTAAAGGAGAATACCTCATGAGCTATTTACCGCAGCAGTATTACAACTATTACCCCACCGAGTACCAGCCACAGTTCTGGCAGGTTATCGTCGGCGGAGTGATTGATATTGTCATCATGGTGGCCCTGGGAGCCTGGGCGCTGTCACTGGTGAAGAAGGCGCTTAAAGGCGAGGAGGTCGAGCTGAGATGACGAATGGAATAACGGTTATGAGTGGCGAGCTGGGAGACATCTTCTGGGACCTGGCGCCGTGGATAACCTATCAGCCCGGCTATGACCTGGGCTGCAGTATCTACGTGGCTAACCCCTCTGATACGGAAAAGGAATATGCCCTGATGGCCAGACTTTCCCGAGATACCGTTGTAATCAGCGAGGAAGTCCTGCCGGTCTTCGGCTACAGCTGGTTCAAGGTTGACCCTGGAGACTTCGTCCGGCTGAAAGGAGCGCTGCGCTTCGACGAGAGCGACAGCGAACTGGCTATTCTCCTGATTGAGCGCGAGACCGAGGAAGTAAGCGACTCTGTAGTCACAGTGCTGGTATCTCCTGCTGCTGCCGGTGCTCTGCCGCCGTCCTGGCCGGGGACGGGCTCAACGCCAGGTACTTCCGGTTTTGACTGGAGCTCGCTGCTCTTCATGATGGTTCCGGTCATGATGCTGGGCACAGTGGTCGCGGCAGCCAGACCGGCTAAGGATGAGAAGAAGGCAAAGCCGGTAGCCACGACGGGGGAGCGGAAGTTGCTGCCCGAAGGGAGACAAGAAGATGCCGGGTGAATTCTACATAGAAGGCAAGGCGGAAAAGCTTGATATCACGGATATCAAGAATCTCATCTCGCAGATACAAACCAGCGTCACCCAGATGCAGAACCTGGTGACTCAGGTACAAAATGATGTAACTCAGATACAGAGTGATGTCACATCGATAGTAACAACAACCGGCGAGCATCTATCCATTGCAGACTTCTGGAGCGACCCAATTGAGGAGGCTCAAATTAACGCCGCTGGTATTACCGTATCCTTGCCCGCAGTAACAGTAGAGGGTCTACCTAGTGGCGCCACCATACTAAGGGCAATTGCCATGTTCAAATTCAGGATGGTTGAAAACACAAATGCCGCTGCCAACAAGTTGAATGACGGGACGATAGCTAACACCAGCCAGGTTATACAGATTCGGGACGATGCTCCCGGTGCGTGGGGTGATGCCATAAACTTCGTTGATGACCAGGTTGGACTCGACGGCGAAACAAGAGAGGGCGGCGATGTTTGTATCGGGAGTATCGACATTTCCAGCATTGTGGACGGAAATGACGGCTATGAATTCCAGTGGCTGCTTGGAAGAGCGGACCTGGATTTCATTAGCTTTAACGATGTTCAGGTAGGGATTCGAGTTTGGTATTCAGTGCCGCCGTCATAAGAAAGATAACGTGGAGAAGAAGACCCGATGACAATTTACACCGTTGCCAACATAAACAGCACACCGGCCCTCTCGGCGGAGGGAGGCGGACGCGATATCGCTGTAGCCAATGACGGCAGGCTCTGGGTAGCTTATTCAAAAAAGCCAGCCGGACTTAACTACATGCAAATCCACGTAGCCTACAGTGATGATGACGGTCAAACGTGGACGGAAGAGCGGGTTACCTTCGGCTATGATACCAGGCACCACTTCTTCCCGCCAATCGCTATAGACTCCTTTGACAATCTGCACCTTGTCTATACCTCAAGTGGCCGTGCGCCATATGCCACGAGATGGGGTACATTCTACAGGGAACGCACTATCGGTGGGTGGCAGGCTGAGGAGGCAGTGGCTCTGCTTGATGTGCCTAATCCCGGCCAGGACTACCCGACAATAGCCATTGGCGTGGCTGACGTTCCTCACGTCGTGTGGGCTGGACTGGGATGGGGCACCAACCCCACTGTAAAGAATATTCAGTACCGTGCCAAGATTGGCGGAACCTGGGGCACGGTCGAGCAGGTTACCGATAAGACAAGCCCCCAGGATACGCCATCGATGGCTATTGACTCATTTGGTGCCGTTCACGTGTCCTGGACGGGACGCGGTTGGGGTATAAACACGGGGAATTCTCA
>JAUWLN010000040.1 GCA_030613665.1 Dehalococcoidia bacterium | reverse complement strand
GCCCGTCTTCAAACATGGTCATACAGTAAGGACAGCAGACACAAATTGTCTGCGGGTCTTTTTCCAGCGCCTGTTCAAGGCGTGCAATGTTGATGTGTTTGCCGAGACTTTCTTCCATCCACATCCTGCCACCTCCGGCACCGCAGCAAAAAGAACGCTCTTTGTGTAAATCCATCTCCGCCGGTTCATGCCCGGTGACCGCGGCGAGCACCTGGCGAGGAGCTTCATAAATATTATTGTAACGCCCCAGGTAGCAGGAATCGTGGAAGGCAATCTTTCCCAGGTCGGCAACGCGATTCAATTTCAGTTTGCCATCTTTAATCAGCTTAGAAATAAACTCGGTGTGGTGGTAGACTTCTAATTCAGCGCCATATTGTTTGTAGTCGTTCTTCAAAGTGCTATAACAGTGGGGGCACTGGGTAATAATTTTGGTTACCCCTCTCTCGGCAAATAGTTTTATGTTCTCCTGTGCCATACGGTCGAAGACATATTCATTGCCCAGGCGTCGCAGGCTATCCCCACAGCACGACTCATCTTTGCCCAAAATGCCCCAGGAAACACCGGCGGCATTCAGAATCTTGGTGACAGCCAGGGTTGTGCGCCGACTTCGGGCATCAAAAGCGCCGGCACAGCCGACGTAGTATAAATATTCAGTCGCATCAGCCGAGAAAGGTTTCACGTCAATATCGCTCGCCCACTTGGCGCGCTCCGATGGAGCAATGCCCCAGGGGTTGCTTCGCCGCTCCATATTCTCAAACAGGTTCAGCAGTTCATCGGGGAATCTGGCCTGTAACTGTACCAGGTTTCGCCGCAAGTCAATAATGTGGTGTACGTGCTCAACCTTTACCGGGCATACCTCCATGCAGGCACCGCAGGTGGTACACTCCCAGAGCACCTCTTCGGAAACGCTGCCTTCTCCGTTATCCGCAATTAACGGCAGTAACGGCTCCTTCTTTTCCAACATTAATGGCCCATTGGCTAACAGGTTGGACTTGAGGTCCTTAATCAACGAGCGGGGGTTAAGCGGTTTGCCGGTGGCGTAGGCGGGACAGACCTCCTGGCAGTGACCGGGTTCAACGCAGGCGTAAAGGTCGAGGAGCTGTTTCCGGGTAAAGCCGTCTATTCTGGCAACCCCAAAAGTAGCTTCATTCTCCAGGTTGATGCGGTTGGGAATACCTCGGGGTGGTGGCGTGGAGAAGAGGTCATTCAAGAGGGCGGCAAGCATATGCAGGTATCTGGTATAGCCAATGATAATCAGCACCAGCAGGACAAACCCCCAGTGGCTCCAGAACCAGACACTGTGCCACAGGTCCAGTGAAGCGCTGGAGGTGTAGATATGGCTGAAAGCGGTGCTTATCGGTGGGGTAAGAATACCCAGACCGGCCGGAGGGTGCCCCGCGGCAATCTGGGTGGCAATTTTGCCCAGATGAGTTATCGGGTGGATGAACACAGTGACCAGAATCACCATCGCCTCAAAAGACTGATGACCTTCAAGGCGCGGTGGCCTGATTATGTAGCGCCGGGTAATCCCCCACAGCGCTCCCAGCATGATGAAAGGAGCGACGATGTCCATAACCCAGGTATAGATGCCGTAGACCGGATTATGCTCCATGACATCCGAGATACCGAATCCAGAGGCAATAATAATGAAGAAAAAGTAGTAGACAATAAATAAGAGAAAACCCCAGGCCATGAGCATGTGGCCTATACCGGCACGGTCTTTTCTGGTCAGGTTCTTGAACTGGCACTGCTGGGCAATTAGATGGCCGATGGCTGTGACTGCCCTTCGGAAAAGCTGGCCGTAGCTTTCCTCTTTTCTGCCCAGAGCCAAGTAGCGATAAAGCTGATAAAGCCGGTAGCCGAATACACCGGCGGCAAGCGCGGTCAAACCCCAGAAAAGGACATACCCGCCAACTCCCAAATGACTCACTGGATTCATATTAATTTCCTGGTCCTTTCAATTCGGTCAATGCCTCTCCACCATGAAATCCACGCCACTGTCACGAAGCTCCCTGACCCTTTTTATCAAAGCAGGGACAATTTTGAGCACATCACCGACAATCCCGTAGGTGGACACTTCAAAGATAGGCGCATTCTTGTCAGAATTTATGGCCACGATGACATCGGAGTCCTGCATGCCGACCAAATGCTGAATTGCGCCGCTAATGCCGCAGGCGATGTAGACCTTGGGTCGGACCGTTTTCCCGGTCTGGCCGACCTGCCGTTCCGCCGGCATCCAGCCCGCCTCTACAGCGCCGCGGGAGGAACCAACAACACCGCCCAGTTCATCAGCCAGCTCCTGAAGCAGGCTGAAGTTTTCTTTCGCGCGCATGCCGCGCCCGCCTGATACTATGATATCCGCCGACGCGACATCTACCTCACCGGCCTTGCGCTCATCTATCACCTCAAGTACCTTGACGGCTATGTCAGCTTCTTCAAACGGTACAGTCTCGGATACAATTTCACCCTTACGTGAAGTGTCTTTAACCGGCAGGGACATGACATGCGGGCGGACCGTAGCCATCTGCGGCCGGGTACGCTCGGTCAGGATGGTAGCCATGATATTGCCGCCGAAGGCGGGGCGGGTCTGCAGCAGAAAACCCCGTTCATCGATTGATAAACCGGTGCAGTCAGCGGTGAGGCCGGTCTGGAGTTCGGTGGCTACCGCCCCGGCCAGGTCCCTTCCCAGTCCGGTTGCGCCCATCAGTATAATTTCCGGCCGGTATTTTCTGACCAGATAGCATATGGCTTTGTAGTATGACTCGGTGCGATAGTGATGGAATAAAGGGGCATCTACAATGTAAGCTTTACTTGCGCCATAGGCAAATGATTCAAGGCAAAGATGCTCCACACTGTCACCGATAACCACGGAACACAATTCCTCGCCGCGCTGGTTGGCCAAATCAGCGCCGGCGCCCAGCAGCTCCCAGGAAACCCCGGCTGGTTCGCCTGCCGTCTGCTCCACAAATACCCAGACTCCCCGGTATTCCCTGAACTTGGCAAGTACCGCAGCCTCCTCCTCAGTCATGTCAGGAGCTTCTTCTACAGCAGCAGCCTTTTTCTGTGCGGCAAGTTCGGTGAGGAGCTTCTGCTCTTCAGGGGTTAAGTAAATTTCCAGGGCATCGGAGGGGCAGACTTTGAGGCATTTACGGCAGCCGATACATTTAGCAGCGATGATTATCGGCTCACCCTGCTCATTCATTTCGATGGCATCTTTGGGGCAGGAGCTCTGGCAGCGGGCACCGCAGGCGATACATTTGCCGGGAATGAGTTTGGCTATGCCGCGTGGTTTTTTCGTTTTCTTCCTGTCTTCCATATGCCTTTCTATTATCCGTTCGAACTAAAATAAAGCACGTCTTTTTCGATGAGATTTCCCAGCAGCAGGTTGGCGGCTTCTTCAGGTTCGTTTAATCCGTCACCCAGAATTTCGCCTTTTACTCTTTCCGGGGAAAAGATACGGCGCACCTGCGTTGCCGAACCCTTGAGGCCGACCATATTCTCATCCAGCTTCATTTCTTTGTTATCCCATAACGATACCGGGAATTTCTCTGCCATCAATCGCCCGGGCACCGTTGGGTAGCGCAGCCGGTTGATTTCCCTCACCACCGCAATCAATGCCGGCAGCGGTGCCTCGACTATCTCCCGCCAGCTGCCCACTTTGCGTCTTACCCTGACCTTTTTCGATACAACGTCGATATCCTCAATACGGTCAACCAGGGTTAGCTGCGAGAAGCCGAGGCGGGTAGCGATGCCCGGTCCAACCTGTGCCGTATCACCATCAATAGTCTGCCGCCCGCAAATCACCACCGCCAGTTCGTTTTTCTGATGCAGCTGCTTGATTGCCTCAGCCAGCACGAAGCTCGTTGCCAGAGTATCAGCGCCGCCGAAGGCGCGGTCACTTAAAAGTATAGCCTCGTCAACTCCTAAGGCTAAAGATTTACGCAGCGTAATCTCGGTATTCGGGGGGCCCATCGAGACAACCGCCACCCGGAATCCATATCTGTCCTTAAGGCGAAGGCTCTCTTCCAGAGCGTGGACATCAAAAGGATTCATGATAAAGGGCACCCCTTCTCGCTTCAGAGTGCCCGTTACTGGATCAATTTCAACCTGAGTGGTATCGGGTACCTGTTTAATACAGGCAACGACTAACAAATATCACACCTCTATTTGTAACTTGTTATATATTTTATAATATACTTGGCTGGTTTATATTTGCAAACCGCATTAATAACTAATTTGCGCCGGGTGTTAACAGGTGTTTATGCTTATTGAGAATTGGTTTGAACTAGGCAGATATGCTTATACAGCGCATTGTAATGATAAAAACTGTTGGCGGAGTTTTTTTTGGGGGGGGATAATTAAACTCCTGTCCGCGTGGCTGTTACGACAAATTTATAGAATCCTCGGCTTGCAAATACGGTTAATTTAACAAAAATCCAGATCGTGTGATTTTAAAATTCGGGGTTTTGTGCAATTAGAAATTAAACGTCAGATTGTGTAGTCATAAAAAGGAACCTGAATGTAAGTTTAGGAGTTCTATGTATTTGTTTCCTTCTCCGCTGCGACTCGCTTTTAGAGAAGGCAAATCATAAATGAAGCTCGCTCTGACCTGACAGTGATGGCTATCGAATCTCTCTCAGACGCACCTCTCGACCCTCCTTAGCCGAAAGCTGGGCCGCGCGGCAGAACTGGAGCACTGCCTTCCCTTCCTCCCCTGTGAGCGGAACCTGGCGTCCTTCAACTACCCCGTCCACGAAGTCATGCACCCCGGCGATGAAGCTTGCCGCCCAATCGGGAGTCGATGTCCGAGAACTCAGTGGTTTCTCCGTCCCGGTACATCACCAGGGGTGGCCTATCAAGCAGCATTGACGTGCAGCGGTTTACCCAGAGGAATCCTCGGCTACCTGTCAACTCCACCCACTCGTCCTCGGGGGTGTACTTGGACCGTACCAACATATCGTAGGAAGTTATCGCTTCGTAGGATCCGTACTTCTCGGCGTCTCTGTACTTCCAGATGACTACGGCCGGGCTGTCCAGTATCCATCCGTGCTGGATGGGACGGTTGGTGATCCAGGCGTACACCTTCTCCACATCCCCCAAAAACCACATGGCGATGGAGAACAGGTGGTAGCCATAGTCCAATATGACTCGTCCACCTCCGCTTTGGGCCGGGTCGAACCTCCAGGCCCACCTCTTGTACGGTATCTCCCAACCCTCTCCCATTGATCCCTGCACCACCTTGATACGTATAGATAAAGGCTCCCCTATCGCCCCTGAGTCCAGTGACTCCTTGGCCTTCACCATGGGAGGATAATAACGGAAGTTCTCGAATACGCGGAACAGCTTGCCGGAACGCTTTGCCGCCGATATAAGTGCGTCGCACTCAGCAACATTTACCGCCATCGGCTTCTGCATTGACACGTGCTTGCCCGCCTCTATGGCGGCGACGCCCATCTCAGCATGCAGGTGGTGGCGTGTTAGCACCTCCACGGCGTCCACATTGGGGTCGGCGAGAAGCTTGTGATAGTCAGTGTACACCTTCTCGACACCCCACTCACGAGCCCGTCTCTGAAGCAGAGCCTCATCCACGTCGCAGACGGCGTGAAGCTTGACCCTGGAATTGTCCTTGTAGCCCAGGTAGTGCAGGTCAGCAATGAATCCAACGCCAATTAAGCCAACACATAACTTGGACACCTTACCCATAGCCATTGCCTCGCCCGAGAATTTAAATCACCTTCTCCTCTTTGAGTTGCTTTATATCCGCATCAGGATAGCCCAATTTCTTTAATATCTCATTGTTGTGTTCGCCCAGTTCGGGTGCGATTCCAGCTTTGGCCGGGGTCTTATGGAACTTCCAGGGGAAGCCGACCTCTTTTATTTTACCTACTTTCGGGTGGTCAACCTCAATTATATATTGATTGGCGATGACATCGGGGTCTACTGCGGCTTCACTCACGTCGTTGATCGGCGCGCTTACTACATCGGCTTCACGAAGTAACCTTAACCAGTGCTCCCGGGTATTGGTAGCAAACAGCCTGTCCAGAGTATCTGTGAAGGTCTTTCTCGTCTCCGGAGAGGCCGCGATATCTCCTAATTTGGCACAACCGACTTTGTCCAGCTCCTCAGCAAGTCCGGTATTCTCCAGGCCTTTCCGCCAGCGCTCTTCTCCGACCACCTGAATTATAAAAGGCTTGCCATCCTTGTCGTTGAAGGTAACCGTTACGTTAGGCGTATGACCTGCCCAGAAACGCATTCTGCTGCGTGTCATCTGTTCGCCAGTCATAAGGACCCGTGACATGGAATGGCCCATCAGACGAATCTGGCTACCGAGCAAAGAAGTCTCAATCAACTGGCCTTCACCGGTCTTCAGCTTGTGATACAGGGCGACTATCACCGCCTGGAAATTATGAAAGGCGGCGGTTTCGTCCCCTATGGAGATCTGGCCTGTGGTCACGCGGCTGCCTTGCTCGCCGTAACTGAAGCAGATGCCGCCCATCGCCTGGGCTATGCCGTCGGTTCCCGGCAGCTTGGCATTAGGCCCGTCCGGTCCGTAGGCCGAGGCGCTGAGGTAAACGATACCGGGGTTTATCTTGACCAGGTCCTCGTAACCGCAGCCGAGGCGCTCAGCAACGCCGGGGCGGAAGTTCTGGGAGAAGACATCGGCATCCTTCACCAGCTTATAGAGTATCTCTCTGGCCTTCTCTTGCTTTAGGTCCAGCGTTATGCACTTGAAACCGCGGTTGTTCGTCTCAAAGTAGGGGCTGATGGGGAAACCGGGTACCACTCCAAGCTGCCTGCCCAGTTCACCCTCCGGGGGTTCTATCTTGATTACCTCGGCCCCAAGGTCGGCCATCATGCTGAACGCGACCGGTGTCTGCTGAAACATGATAACGCATACACACTTCACTCCTTCAAGTGGACGAGCCATTTCGTTGTCACCTCCGTATATATTTTTTCTTTCTTCCGGGATAATTGCATCGCTAAACTTGCGCTTTAGAGGCATATTATAACAGAAGTAAAGAGACAGAAAAAGGAAGGATTATCAGGTATTTAACTGAACAAGCTTAACATTGCGAGCTAGTTATCCAATGGCTGTGATCCGCTTCCACCAACCACAACCGAGCAGAACCCTTCATGAGCGTTAATTGCAGGAGTGTTCCTTTTGTGGTATACTCAAAATAAGTTCCAGTTTAGGTTACAACAAGCTTCTCGGAAGCTACTGACGCAGAGTTTTCTTAAGCATTGGATGGCCCGAACTCTAACTAGTTATAAAAAGAGGAGGTTATCCAATGAGTTTTCAGGACAAGTCTATCCAGTGTTCCGATTGCGGAGCGACCTTTACTTTCAGCGCTGAAGACCAGGAGTTCTACCAGTCAAAAGGCTACACCAACGAGCCGAAGCGCTGTCCGGAATGCCGCCGGGCAAGGAAGTCAGAACGTAACGGCACCAGCAGTTACGGAGCCCCGCGCCAGATGTTCCCCGCGACCTGCGCCGAGTGCGGCAAAAGCACCGAAGTCCCGTTTCAGCCTCGCGGTGATAAGCCGGTTTACTGCAGCGATTGCTATCGAAAAGTTCGACCTAGTAGATACTAATAGGCAAATGAAAGTGTGGAACAGGGAACAAAATCAGTGATAAGAGGGGGCAGATTATGAAAATATATGTGGGCAATCTACCTTTTGATGTTACCGAGGATGAGCTGACGGCAGAATTCGGCGCTTATGGCAAGGTGGAATCCGTGGCTATTCCTGCCGATAAGTTCAGTGGGCGGCCCAGGGGCTTTGCTTTCGTGGAAATGGCATCAAAGTCTGAGGCTGAAGCCGCTATCACGGGACTTAGCGGTAAAACATTGAAAGACCGTACTATCGTGGTTAATGAGTCCCGCCCACGTGCGGACAATAGGGGTGGTGGTGCCTACGGCGACAGGAAGAGTGGCGGCTATGGCAGCGGTGGTTACGGTGGTGGTAGAGGCGGCCGCTCTGGTGGTAGCAGGCAGCGAAGATATTAGTCAACCCGACGATTTGAATTAGTACTGGCAGTGGCATGTGCCTTTGCTGACTCACCCGTCACAAATCGGGGCAGCGTAGCCGATTTGATAAAAGAGGGTACTATGAATATCTATGTGGGCAACCTATCGCTCGAAACGACCGAAGACGAACTGCGCAAAGAGTTCACAGAATTTGGAGATGTGATATCTGTAACCGTCATGAACGACAATTATATCGGCAGCGGTCAACCGAAGGGCTATGGATATGTTGAAATGGCGTCGAAATCTGAAGGCGCTACCGCGATAGCCAATCTCGAAGGGAAAAAACTGAGGAACCGAATTATTAATATCGTTGAAGCCCTGCCTCTCTCAGATAAGCGCGGAACGGTTCCCCTCAATATAAGAAGTAATAACCGACTTAGTAAAAAAAGAGAAAGAAGAGACATAGTTGATTAAACATCTGTAATGCAGGTGCTTAATCAGCGTTTTTTCAAGGAGTTAAATGAATTTCGAAACCTTTAATTTTCATCCGAGCATCATGGCCGGTGTACGTGCGCTCGGTTATACCACACCCACACCAATCCAGGCACAGGCCATCCCACCTATTTTGCAGGGGCGGGATATCATTGGTTTGGCCCAGACCGGAACCGGCAAGACAGCCGCTTTCGTGTTGCCTATTTTGGAGAGTCTGCGTTCAGGCCCGCGAGGACGTGTCCGGGCTCTGGTAATCTCGCCCACACGCGAGCTGGCCGAGCAGACCTGCGAGGTTATCAATGGCCTGGCAAGCAGAACCGGACTGCAAAGTGCTGCCATTTACGGGGGAGTGAATATGGACCAGCAGACCAGGAATCTCCGTAGCGGCATTGAAATCATCGTCGCCTGCCCGGGTCGCCTGCTCGACCACCTCTGGAAAGGAACTATGAGTTTATCAGACCTGGAAATCCTCGTCATCGACGAGGCTGACCGGATGTTCGACATGGGGTTTTTACCCGATATTCGCAATATTTTGTCGTGTATCATGAACAGGCGACAGACCCTTCTTTTTTCTGCCACCATGCCCGAGAATATCCGTCGCCTGGCGCGTGAAATCCTGCATGACCCGGTCACTGTGCAGGTCAACCGACAGCTACCGGCAAAAACAGTGTCACACGTTCTGTACCCGGTACAACAACACCTTAAAACGGCGCTATTGAAGGAAATATTAAATGGTACGCAAACAGATTCGGTGCTTGTGTTCACCCGCACCAAACACCGCGCCGAACGTGTAGCGCAGCAACTGGTAAGAGCCGGCTATCGGGTGACTTCACTGCAGGGTAACCTGTCCCAGAACCAGAGAGAGGCCGCGCTTACAGGCTTCCGTAACGGCTCGATCAAGATTCTGGTGGCGACCGATATTGCTGCCCGTGGTATCGATGTTTTGAGTATTTCCCATGTCATCAATTATGATATACCCGAAAGCACGGATGACTACATCCATCGAATCGGCCGCACCGGGCGGGTCGAAAAAAATGGTGATGCATTAACGTTTGTAACAAGTGCTGATGCGCCAAAGATACGTGCTCTTGAAAGGCTTCTTAACGCACCGCTGGGGCGTATGAGGCTTAAAGGCTTTGATTACACCAAGCCTGCGCCGGACCAAGAACTACGCCATTCGCAGCGGCCACGACGGCGTGTCGTAAAAAACCAAGGGATTGGTAAGCAAATGGCTATAAGGTAGAATATGCCTCTGCTTGCCAGCTTTAACTTTAATATCTTTCCAATGTGACAAAAGAACCCCCCCTAACCGGGGGGTTTTCTTTCTATATATCTAGGAATTGTGCCTTATCTGCTATTGTCTGGTCTGTAATTTTGGGCAGTTCGTTGGCAAAATGTTGGCAAAGTCTTTATGGTATTTCCGTGATTCATTTAGGAGTTAATCAATTATAAAAATAATCTTGTCCTGGATTGAACAAAACAGACTGATGTGCAATACACCCATAGCAGTTATTCAATTCCAATTATATGATATCAGTGGTTGTAAAATAGACCATTGGAGTTCATAGTGACCACCCAGTCATTATATATAAGAGATATTGGCCTGGCCTGCCCCCCAAAAAGGAGTCCATTTATCTGTTCCTGTACTCTATTTAAATTCGTCTTTAGATAGAGCAATCAGAACTACGGCTGGTACCCCGAGAATAATTAAAGACAATACAGCTGCAATCGAACCAGCAAGAGACCACCGCCATCTTTTCCTGAGTACGGCAAATATCCCGCCCACTACAGCAAGTATGGCAATTGCGATGGCAGGTATGGACATACCGAATATAATACTTGGCACAAATGGAGGCATATCTCCTTTGCCAATACCACTACCCGCGTCTCCGAAACCGATAGCATAGCTGGCAATTCCCAGCAGACCAAGAAGTCCAGAAACAATGGTTAATATTCCTCCAATTATAGGTTTCCTCGTCTTAATCATGACAATTTAAATCCACCCGCTGCTAGTTTTTTAACGTATGGGCGTGCGATATTTTATTTTGTTGCTTTTATGATTCTCTCCTCCAGCATGCCGTCAAATGCGGCGCCAAAGGCCGCAACGGTTTGGTCGATGTCCTCTTCTGTATGTACTGCTGACACCAGACCCATGGTGCCCCTGTGAAAGTGTACCCCGTTAAGTAGGAGTTGTCGGTTCAAAGTATGAACTATCTCCGGAGGCATGGATTTAGTGGTATCAAGGCATATGTTTTTGTCGCACCCCTCACATTTACCAATAAATATGTGGACGACTGATGTCGAGTTGTGTGCGCAGGCATCTATATTTCGTTTTTCAATCTCACGATTTATTCCCGTTACCAGTCTTTTAGCCCGCGCCTCGGCTGTTTTCTGGACCTCGCCCTGGGCAACAATCTTGAGCATAGCTACCGCAGTAGATGCAGTCAGCGGGTTACCATTCCACGTGCCACGGTGAATGACGTGTCGGTAGCGGTTCCATTGGACATCACCGGGTTTTAGCCACAATAATTCCATTATATCAGCCCGACCACACACGGCAGCACCACCCGGTATACCACCGCTGTTCAACTTGGCCAGGGTACTTATGTCGGGAGTAACCCCAATAGCCGCCTGATAGCCACCTGGTGACCAGCGAAAGCCGCTGATAACTTCATCAATAACCAGTATCGTCCCGTTTTCCTGAGTTAGCCTTCGTGCTTTATGCACCAGTTCTGGGGGCATGCCGATGCGTCCACAGTTTGCGCCACCACCTTCAATAAACAAAGCAGCGATGTCGCCTTTAGCTAGAGCCTTTTCCATAGCTATCTCGTTATTGCAAGGGATAACTATGGTCCCTTCCGCCACAGCATCCTCGCTAATGGGAGGAATATGTCCGGCAAAGGGTTTGTCGTATGGAGGTGCTATGCCTGGCAGTAGATCATCAGCCCAGCCAAAATATTGCTCAGCAAACTTGAGTATTTTTTTTCTTCCTGTGTAGGCCCGAGCCAGTGCAGCAATCAACATATTGCTTTCTGAGCCTGAAAGCATAAACTCGACTCTCTCCGCAGAGGGGATCAGCTGGCATATCAACTCCGCCCACTCAAGTTCTAACTCATTCTCGGCTCCATAATGGGTTCCCTTGGTGATTTGCGTCATAACAGCTTCTACCATAGCGGGATGAGTATGACCTAAAAGTAATGCGCCAAACCCCATAACGTAATCGATATACTCATTCCCATCTACATCCCATTTTCGTGACCCCTTAGCGTGTGTAACATAGATATATGGCGCAGTAGTGAAAGTGGCGTCTGTGTGAAGACCACGGCTTACTCTGAATGATCTATCCGTGAGTTCCACGGATTTTTGATGGGTGGCTATGAACTTATTCAGACTATTTGTCACCGCCATGTTTTTACCTCCTGATTGGTAATAAAATGTCGTTTTTGCTTCTTCCCTGAGCAACACCTCTTTTTTTAGTGAATTATGCTCTCGTAAGGATATTTTACTCCTGCAAAATGACGGAATCAATTATATAATGTGGCAAGGAGGTATAACATGAAAAAACCAGGCTTACCATTATTTGTTGCGTTAATTGTTTTATTAGTTTTTCTCTCATGTTGTACACAAGCACCACCGATATTAACCCCGCCTGAATCTGCTCAAACACAATCACCATCGGCATCTGTCCCACCTGAATCCACTCCAAGCGTCCAGTCGACAGACACTCAGGGACCAAACTTGATTGTTGGTGATCTGATGATAACGCCAACAGAGGTGAAGATGCGTGATAATGTCGGTATTGCTGTACGCGTAACTAACAATGGTGACGAAACCGACACCCAAACGATATCCCTTGAGGTCGATGGTCAAGTTATCGATAGTAAGGAGATTACCTTATCTGTCGGCGCTAGCGATACGGTAAGCTTTAAGACATTTAGAGAAACGCCTGGCACCTATCAGGTCAATATCAGTAATCTTACAGGAACATTCGTTGTCATACCTCCGCCTCAAGGTCCTCCTAAGCCGGCACCCAATGGCCCACCGAAACAGCCTGAGCTAGTTAAGGTCGAGCATTCTGGGTGGACTATCCCGGAGGGAAGTG
>JAUWLN010000022.1 GCA_030613665.1 Dehalococcoidia bacterium | reverse complement strand
TCGGTCTTCCAGGTGCCGGGAAGGCCGCAGGCGATAAGCACAAAACCTGAGCCCAGCTCGGTTTCGATAAACTGCCGGAATGGTTTCCTCAATTCACCGCCTCCTCCGACGCGGTATAGAAATCGGCAAGCTCAAAATATTCCCTGGCGACAGCCAGAATCTTCTTCTTCTCCGCTTTTGAAATATGAGGGTCGGCGAGCTTGAAACCCTCGACCTTGCCGCGAACATACGCCCGGTAACATTTATAGAAACTGAGCAGCGCCCCTAATTCCGTGTCTCCGCTGACTGCCACGTAGGCACTTACGAACCGGCGCGACAGGTCAGCCCGACCATAATGGTCGAGGTCCATGGCCAGAAAGGCCACTTCAGAGGCAACATCGCCGTAGCGGAAGCGGTCATTGAACTCAATGCAGTCGTAGATGCAGATACCATCATCGCCAAAGCAGATATGCGCGGCATGGAGGTCGCCGTGGCAGTCCCGAATTTTGCCCTCTTCGAGGCGACGGCGAAACAGAGAGGCATTCTGTGCCAGGAAATCTTCCGTATAGGCTTTTATGCGCTTGTATTTTTCAGGAGAAATGGTGGTGCCGACGTTTTCCCCTGTCTGTTCAAAGTTTTCCACCGTATTTTGTCTGATTGCAGCCAGGTCGCCGAAGCCACTTATGGCGGCGCCGGTCTCCGCCTTGCCATGGAATCCGGCCAGCTTTTCCGCCACTGAAGCCAGCATCTCCGGAGTCGCCTTGTCCCGAACGAGCAGGTTATTAAGCATCGCCTCCTGGGGGAGATGGCGCATCTTGACGGCGTACTCAAGAGGCTGGCCAGTGTCATCTACGGATATCTTGCCTGCCTGCCCGGCAATGGCAACAACACCGAGATAAGCCTCAGGGCAGAGGCGCCGGTTAAGCTCGACCTCTTTCTGGCAGAAAAAAAGGCGCTGTTCCAGCGTGGTGTAGTCTAGATAGCCCAGGTTCACCGGCTTCTTCACCTTGTAGACAAAGTCGCCAGCGAGGAAGACGAACGACATCTGGGTCTGCACCAGTTCCACCCGCGGCGGCGAATGTGGATATGATTCCGGGTCGAGCAGCGCCTGAATCAGCTCCGGCAACTGTGTCTGGCTCATTTTCCCCCGTTAACCATCCGGGCAAACCGGGTGAAGGAGCGGTCGAATGTCTTCTCCACTTCCGGCGGAAAAACACAGCCGGGAAGCTCATCATATTTCAGGTGATAGGCAATACACTCGCAGCACTTGCCCTTCCTTGGACAGGGCTCATAGGTACAGGGACATCCGGCTTTGTTGGCTTCAATATTGCATTCCATCGGCGCTTTTTCCCCTGGTTATCCGTATTTTGTTTTTATCAGGGCCGATAACTCGACGAGCAGCTCCATGGCACGGACGGCTGCCTCTTCGGTGGCCAGAGAGGCCAACCCGCAGCTTGGTGTTGCCAACCCTTGCGCTATCAACTGCCGGAAAGGGACGCCTTTCCGGGTAAAGGGTGCCATCGCTTCCTCAAGCCGGTCTTTAAGGCTGGCGGCAGACTCTTTGCGTATCCCCTCTTCCTCGTTGGGGACAATGCCCCAGGCGACGGTGCCGCCACGGTCAAGGAACTTTTTGACCGCATCGGGATACAGGCTCAGCGACTGAGCGTAGTTATAAGCGTCAAAGCTAATGATGTCAGCATCGCTTTCCAGTATCACCGACCAGTCGGTGTTACCGCAGCAGTGGACGCCCTTGAGCCCTTCAATGCCGCCGAATACCTCATTCAGCAGGCTGACCACCTTCTCCCGCGAAAGCATCATGCCCACCGAGCCAAAGGCTGACATATACGGCTCATCGACGAAGATGATGGTGCGGCGGCATATCTGCTTTAGCTCTCTCTCCTGCCAGGCCGCTTTTAGACGCAGCAGCTTGGGCACGGCATCGCCAAGTGTGTCATCGTAAAGAATGCCCTTGCCATCCTCGTCAACCACGGTAAGCCCCCAGGTGACCGGTCCGGTGACATGGCCTTTGACCACCTTCGGCGCCAAGTTGTCCAGGGCAAGAAAACGGTGCAACCCGGCGGCGTAATCCGCGCTGACGGCAAACTCATCCGCTTTGTTATCCAGGAAAGCGGAATAAAACTTCTCCAGCGATGAAGTCAGGTCCTGCTGGCGGTTCACGTAAATTTTCTTCTCCGCCTCATCGACCACCACCCCGGGGAACCCCTGGCTATACTGGACATACATATTCTCCAGGAAAGCCCGTTTGGGCAACTGGGGCCAGGCCGGAATATCCTTGAGATAATGCGTGATATGCGCACAGGCCACATCGGGGTCGGTGTGGGGCATGCTGCCGACAATCGTGGGCAGACAATTGAATTCCACTCCAGGCATATGACTAACCCTTTCTCAGATATTTACCGATGAGCAAATCAAGCTTTTTCTTCTGCGCCTCAGGCATAACGTCGGGCGCGGTAATCAGTGCCGTGCTCAACGCCGTGCCACAGTCGCAATCGCGCTCTGAAGGGACTCTGCCCACCGCCAGCCTGATAATTTTCCTGGCGGTATCGATGTTCTGACGCAAGCGACCTATAATCATCTCGGCGGTGACGGCATCATGTCCATGGCGCCAGCAGTCGTAGTCGGTAACGCAGGCAATAACAGCGTAGCAGATTTCGGCCTCCCGTGCCAGTTTGGCCTCGGGCAGCGCCGTCATGCCGATGACATCCGCCCCCCAGGCGCGGTAGAGCATTGATTCTGCTTTGGTGGAGAAGGCCGGCCCCTCCATTACCACGTAGGTGCCGCCTTTATGCGCGGTGGCGCCGGCGTCTCCGGCAGACTTATATACCAGCTGGCTCAGGGAAGGGCAGAACGGCTCGCCGAAGGGGATGTGGGCGACGATGCCCTCGCCGAAAAAGGTACTGGCCCGCTGACGGGTGCGGTCGATGAGCTGGTCGGGAATGAGCAGGTCGTTGGGCTGGAAATCCTCCTTGAGGCTGCCCACCGAGTTTATGCCGATGATTCTCTCCACGCCGATGGACTTGAGGGCGTAGATGTTGGCCCGGTAAGGAACCTCGGTGGGGAGGATACGATGCCCCCGCCCATGCCGGGGCAGGAAAGCAACTCCCACCCCCTCCAGTTTCCCCACCACTATCTTATCGCTCAGTCTGCCGAAGGGCGTGTTTATGTCAACTTCTTCTATATCCTGCATCCCCTCGATGTCATAAAGCCCGCTCCCCCCGATGACCGCTATCTTTGCCTGTGGCATCAGAGACCTCCTAGGATTTGTTAATATTTACTTTTAGTTTACCCTTCTGAGTTTCAGCCCAATCGCCGTATATTCTATACTTTATTTCAAAGCTATCTTCATTAATTTGGATACATTTTTTATAATCAATTGCGATAGAGATATTTGGGCCTAAGTGCGGTTTGTTAACGAATAGCGTATATGCTCCATCGTTAGTACAGGGCATGATATACCTCCCATTGTCTCTCGCAATGGGTTTATATCTTGATTGTTTTCCAATATTTTCGGGTATAATGAAATCTATCTGGAAATATCTTGCTACGGCGTTTCCTTTATTAATAAGCCAAAGAGGTAATAATTCGGCTGTTATTTTACCATTCTTATAAATCAAGGTTGTGTGTTGTTGTCCCTTTTCGTTAAATGCCACTTTTATTAGAGGCCTAGCCATAGACTTACGAAACTGAAAGATAGTCAAGACAAGAGCTACAAATACAACGAAGAAAGCTACGGCACTAAGAGCCAATTGAGATAAAGCGAAATTTGGCAGTAAGTTCTCGCAAGGCCTACTAAAAAATGGCAAGCCTATCGCCAAAGCCATTACAACAAGTACACCGATAATAGCAAAAGTTATCGTTCTTTTATAAGTCATAGTGATTTCTTAATCCCCTCCCCGAACGGCTCTTTTATGATTCCCTTTTCCGTGATGATGGCGGTGATGTATTCATGTGGGGTAACGTCAAAGGCGGGATTTTGTACTGCAACGCCTTCCGGGGCGATGGGTACGCCCCTGATGTGGGTTATCTCCTCCGCCTTCCTCTGCTCGATGGGAATTTCAGCGCCGGAGGCGAGGGCGGGGTCAATGGTGGAGAGGGGGGCGGCAACGTAAAACGGGACTTTATTCTCCTTCGCCAGCACCGCCAGCGTGTACGTGCCGATTTTGTTGGCCGTGTCCCCGCTGGCGGCAATGCGGTCGGCCCCAACAATGACGCAGTTGACTTCGCCCTGCTGCATAAAATAGCCCGCCATGGAGGCGGTAATCAGGGTGACCGGGACGCCCGCCTTTTTCAGTTCCCAGGTGGTTATTCTCGCCCCCTGCAGCACGGGGCGCGTCTCGGTGGCTATCACCTTGAGTTTTTTTTCCTGCTCAATGGCAAATAAAATTATGCCCAGCGCCGTGCCGTAGCCGGCGGTGGCGAGCGGTCCGGCGTTGCAGTGCACCAGCACGGTATCCCCGTCTCTTATAAGCTCGGCGCCGAACTGGCTCAGCTTGTGCGTGGCCTCTCTCTCCTGAGCGTGTATCTTCACCGCCTCGTCGACCAGCGCCGATTTCACCCTGTCCACGTCATCAGTGCTCTCAGCCACCTTCCACATGCGCTGAATCGCCCAGAAGAGGTTGCGGGCGGTGGGGCGGGTGGCTGCGATTGTCGCCATCACCACATCCAGCTTCTTCAGAAAATCTTTTTTTTGCGCAGATTCAATTTTTAATGCCCCCAGGGCGATTCCATAGCCTCCAGCCACCCCGATGGCTGGAGCGCCCCTTATTTTCAATTCTGTGATGGCTGAGGCGACGTCAAGGTAGTCTTCCAGCTCCAGATAGGCTTCCTCGTCAGGCAGCCGGCTCTGGTCGAGGATACGCACGCGATTTTCCAACCAGTCTATCGGCGAAGTATAAATCGCTTTCAAAAAACCGACTCCTTTAATCTGGTCCTGGCCTTTTCCCAGCTTTCTCGACTCATCTCCATAAGCACAAATTGATGCCCGTTTTTCACCAGCCGCCCGCAGGGGATAAAGCCGCATTTCAGGAAGCACCGCTGCGCCCGCCCGTTCCAGTCCAGAGTTTTCAGGTAGACTCGTTGGAGGCCGACCTCATGAAATATATGGTTCACGAGAGTGGCCACGGCATCCGCGCCGTAGCCTTTATCCCAGCAGTCATATTCACCGATCATAATCCCCACCTCCGTTTCCCCTTTCTCCCGGTCAAAGTTGTAATACACGCAGTTGCCAATGTGCCTGTTGCCAAGAGTCTCTATGGCAAAGGTGTGGCGTTTCGGGGAAGGATTACTCATCGATGCCGTGTAGTCAAGCAGATAGCGGGGAAAAGAGACGTCAATCAGGGGCATGGCGTCAAGCCGGGCCATCTCAGGGTCGGCCTGCCACCGGTAATCTTTGCGGGCATCGGTCAGTTTTTTCTCACGCAATCTTACCCTGGTGCCCAACATCTCTCTGCCCTCTGATTACTCCTCATCGTTCTCCTCTTCCTCACCACTCTCCCATATCGGCTCGGTAAAATAGTCGATATACTCGCCCATTGCCTGCTGGGCTACCTGCTTCATTCTCAGCTTCGCCTCCACGGCCAGCTGCGCCAGTTCGTCAAGGTCAATCTCCACATCGAGCATCGTGGTCAGCACCTCGAGTACCGCCAGCGCCGCCATCGGGTTCTGAATGCGGGTGGCGTACACCGGCACCTCCCCAAGCAGGCAGATGCCTTCGATCTCCCGTTCCTTGGCTACCCCCAGCAGCAACCCGTTCAGCCCCGCAATTTGCAGGTTACCGGCATTTATCAAGTCGTACTTTTTAAAAATGTCCGCCGCCGATGGGTTGGTCGCCACGCCCAGTACGCCGGGTGTTTCGCTATGATGAATGCGGGTCATCGCAGCGGCACAGGTAAATATCCTCGACACCTTGAACCTCTCCGCGACATCGAGGACGCAGTTGGCCAGTTCATATCCCCTGGCCGCCGGCTGGTCCTCGCCGTTAAATATAATGAGGTCGCTTCCTTCGCCACTGTTCTTCCAGTAGTAAAACTTGCTCTGCGGGAACTTCGGCTCCTCAACCACGTTATCCTTGACCACCACACCGACGGGGTCGAAGAAGTAAGATGGCTCAATTTCACCGAGCTCTTTGAAAGCAAGCTTTCTCTGGAGGTAAGAGGCCACAATCAGGGCAACGTTCCCGACGCCCGGCCAGGCGGCGAGCATGTTCGGTGTTTTTAACCTGGGACGAGCGCGAAGCCTGATGGATTCATTCATTTCACCCCACCTCTCTTCATTATATTAAAGGAAACCGATATACGCGGACTACTGCTATAAAAGCTATCCTTTGCTGGCCACCGATATACTTGGGCAGTATATGTGCGGGGTCTGCAAAAAGCCGCCCACCCACCTGGCCTGGCTGCCGAAGGCAGCGATGTCTTTCAGCACCCGATAGACATTCCCGGAGACCATGGTATCCTTCACTCTGCCCACTATTTTACCATTTTCCACCTTGTAACCGAGCAGGACATTGCCGCTGAAATCGCCGCCCAGAACGTTCCCCTGTCCCGCGCCCATGAGCTGCTCTACCACCAGCCCTTCTTTGATGTCATCAATCATATCGTCAAAGGTGGCGTCTCCCGGGGCGATTACGAACGCGCTCGGAGAAGGCGCCGGCAGTCCGCCATGACCCCGCCGGCCGTTGCCGGTGCTCCGCGTTCCGGCCATAGCGGCGGTCTGAAGGTCATAGAGGAAGCTGGTCACTCTCCCGGCCTCAATGAGCGGAGTGCGCTGGCTGGGCACACCTTCATCGTCGCAGGGCCGACTGCTCGGTTGAAAGGCAGCCACCGGGTCATCCCACAGCTGAAATTTGCGGTCAAAGACCTTCTTTCCCAGTTTTTGCCCGAGCGGAGAGGCCCCTTCAAGGGCTGTCTTGCCGTTGAAAGCCGCCAGCAGCGGCATAACGAGGGCGCTGGCCACTCCGTTCGGCGTGAAGACCACCGGCATTGACCTGGTGGACACCGGTGCCTGGTTCCTGGCCAGCTCCAGCTGCTGGAGTATATTGTCAGCTACTGCACCCGGCTCCAGCATCGACCGGCACGAGCTGGCACTATCCCCGACGAAGAGCATATCGGTACCTCTGGTTAAGTTGCCTTCCATGCCCAGACTGAAATAGCTTTTACGGTATTCCGCCTGTCCACCGCGAGAGTTCATCAGCCGCACCGAAACCACTCCTCTGGTCACCTCCGCCTCACAGATGATGCCCGCAGTATGCCCGGTAACAGCCGCAATCAGCCCCTTGCCGAGCGTAACCATCGCTTCTACGGGCACCAGTTCAGCGTCGGCACTGAAAACATCAACCTGCGGATATGAATTCGCCGATGGCAGTTCAAATTTAGCTGTCATACCGAACTGCGCTGTCTCAACAGCGTTGTCGACCAGATTCGGATAATCATCCGTATTGGTGGTGACGGCATAGCCGATTCTGCCCTGACGAATGATGCGCAGTGCCATGCTGGTCTGCTGTTTGGTCTGGAGATGCTTCAGCCGGTTCGCCTCGAAATAAACCTGCGTTTCCTCCGAAGCGACCGAGAATACCTCCGCTTCCTCAGCGACTTTTTTCGCCTGAACCAGTATTTCTTCCACCTAGCTACCTCCCACCAGGCAGCGGCTTATCCGGATATGAGGGCTGCCGTTGGCCACCGGCAGCGGCATCTGCCCCCCTTTCCCACAGCCGCCCCCCTGGTTCATATCAAGGTCATTGCCAATGGCGTCGATATTTTTAAGCGTGTCAAACACGTTGCCGGTCAGCACCACGGGCCGCAGCGCCTCCGCTATTTTCCCGTTGCGTATCATATATGCCTCACCGGCCGAGAAGGTGAACATTTCCATGCTGGTGGTGCCGCCGTACCAGTTTTTGGCATAGATGCCCTCTTTAATATCACCGATCATGTCTTCAAAGGACACCGCGCCCGGCTCAATGAAGGTATTGCTCATGCGGACGATGGGGGGATAGCGGTGGTTTATAGCGCGGGCATTGCCGGTGGGCTTCTCTTTCAACTTGGCGGCTGTCTCTCTCGAGTGAAGCCTGCCCACCAGTTTGCCTTCCCTGATAAGGTAGGTCCTGGCGGCAGGCACACCTTCATCATCGTATTTATAGCTGCCGCGAAGCCCGGGCAACGTGGCCGTGTCCACGATATTAAGCTCCCGGCTGCCGAATTGCTTCCCCAGCGCCATAAGCTCACGCAGGCGGTCGTTCTCATAGATAAAATCGGACTCAGACAGGTGGCCGAAGGCTTCATGGACAAAGACACCGGCCAGCACCGGGTCGAGGACAACCGTGTATTCCCCTCCTCTGGCCTTCGGTGCTGAGAGCAGTTCCACAGCTTGACGCGATAGACGTTCAACCTCTTGGTGGAGCTGCTTGACCGGAGCGAGGTCGCCGCGACTGCCCATGCTCAACCCTGCCTGCTGGACATCGCCGTCTCGGGCCGCGACGGCGGCGACGCGCAGGTTAATGTCTGCCCTTTCCTGTTCAATATAGCTCCCCGATGAACTCAGGAAGATGGTGCGCTTACGACCGTCGCTGTAGCCAATGCTGGAGGTCTGTATCTCGGACTGCCGCCAGATAATCTCATTGTACTCGTCCAGCACCTGTTTCTTTTCGGCAAGAGGTATGGCCACCGGGTCTCTGTCCACTCCTGCCGAAACCCGGTCGACCACCGGTGACACCGCTGCCAGATGGCTCGCCTCGCTGCCCACCATCCCTGCCTGCCTGATGGCCATATCGACCCGACCCCGCAGGTCTCCCAGGTTATTGAAACTGACAAAGCCCCAGCCCCCCCTGACCATTGCACGGACATTGCCCCCAATCGCTTCCGACCTGCCGACGGACTCCAGTTCTCTCCCCCGGTACACCATATGGCTCGCCTGGCTCTCCTCGAGGTGAGCTTCAATATAATCGGCATCGCCACGTCGGACCAGTTGGGCTAGTTCCTGAGCAGCATTTTCTATCGGCATTACAGCATTACTCCAGACCTAGAATAGTGATGGGTCAAGGCTTGGACGAAGTCAGTTTACAAATTAACGGAAGCGATGTCAATGAAGACGCCGCGCCGAAACTCGCCAGATTCGCCCGTTTCATTCGGTTGCTATTGACACATAATGAAACCCGTTCTATACTTCGGTTACGCTTTCATCAGGTGACATGAAATGACAGACGATAATGAAGAAACGAGGAACACCGGGCTCAAGGTAATACTTTACGTCTTCTTCATCTCCGCTTTCCTGACCATCATTGTATTCATGCTCGGGCAGGGCTGGTTTAACGTCTTTATCGAACAACTGAACTGGTCATATGAAACGCTCGAGATGGTCCGAAGCATTCTGGTGAAAGTATTCACAGGTACCGCCATTACCTCCTTCATCACCTCCATCACCGCCGTAATCCTTCTAATCTTCCGGAGTTAAAAAGTTAAACTTGAAAAAGCAGTTTCAAAAATACTTGCCTTGCCAGAAATGATTATGCTATACTACGACAATTAATTGTTCATTGTGAGGCAGATAGTTGCTCACGAACTACGGATACATTGGACTGTTTTTAATCGCAGTTGTTCTTTTCACCCTTCTCATGGTACTTATTCCCGTCGCCCTCAGGTTTCTTAAAATCGTCCCTCACAATCCCAACCCCATAAAAAACTCCGTATTTGAATGCGGCATGGAAACCATCGGCAAGACATGGGTCCAGTTCAACTTTCATTATTATTTTTATGCCCTGATATTTCTGGCCCTTGATGTCCTGGTGGTCTTCCTGTACCCCTGGGCGGTCAACCTGAGAGAGCTGGGCTTTGCCAGCTTTGTCGCCGTATTAATCCTGGTGTCCATTATTCTGGTCGGTTATGTCTATGCCTGGAAGAAGAAGGCTCTGGAATGGAAATAGAACCTGCTAAGAAATATATTTATTCTGATATCGAACTGGACCGGGAAGAAGGCCAGGTCATTGAAGACCTGAAGGCCCAAAGCCAGCAGCCGATTCCTGACCCTGACCAGTGGCTGGACGAGGAGCTGGAGCAGAATATTTTACTGACCTCGGTGGATGCGCTGATTAACTGGGGGCGGCGCTCTTCGCTCTGGACGGCCATCTGCTTTCCCGCCTGCTGTGCCTTTGAGATGATTGCCGCCAACGGCCCGCGCTTTGACATGGCGCGTTTCGGCATGGAAATACTGCGTGCCTCACCCCGCCAGGCCGACCTGATGATTACCGCCGGCACCCTGACCTGGAAAATGGCCCCGAACGTGAGGCGTATCTACAACCAGATGGCGGAGCCCAAATGGGTCATCGCCATGGGTGCCTGCGCCATCAGCGGCGGCATCTTCGCCTCGGCGGAGTACGCCGTGGTGCCAGGCTATAATCGCATTATCCCCGTAGATGTGTATGTTCCCGGCTGTCCTCCCCGCCCCGAAGCCCTAATCTACGGCATTCAGATGTTGCAGAAGAAGATTGCCCGACGCAAGAATATCGATGTGAGAAAGATACTGGGAAGATGACGGTTGCCCTCTCCGGCAAGGAAATTGCCAGCAAAATAGAAGAGAAGTTCTCCGGCAGCGTGGTTGAATCCAGCCCGGAAAACCTGGTGGTTAAAAGTGACCACCTGCTTGACATCGCCCGTTTTCTGAAGGAAACCGGGGGGCTGGACTTCGATTATCTTAACTTCGTTACCGCTGTTGATTACTATGACCACTTTGAGGTTGCCTACCTGCTCAGTTCCCTGGAACACAACCACAGCCTGATGGTCAAGGCCCGATGCTACGACCGCGAAAACCCGGCTTTGCCTTCGGTGGTGAGCGTGTGGCAGGGAGCTGATTTTCAGGAGCGTGAGATTTACGACCTCTTCGGCATCAAGTTCGAAGGACACCCGAACATGAAGCGTATTTTCCTCTGGGATGGTTTTGAGGGACATCCCCTGCGGAAGGACTACATATAATGGCGGTGCGTACCGAACCTTTTGTGCTCAATATGGGGCCGGTTCACCCCAGCACCCACGGAGTGTTCCGCATGCGGGCGACGCTCGACGGTGAGGTGGTGGTCGATATCGAGCCGGTGTTCGGCTACCTGCACCGCGGCATAGAGAAGCTCGCCGAACAGCGGACATACGCTGGCGTCATACCGCTCACCGACCGGCTGGACTACATTTCATCGATGAGCAACAACCTGGCCTACTGCCTGGCCGCGGAGAAACTGGCGGGCATCAAGGTCCCGGAGCGCGCCGAATACATACGGATAATCATGTCTGAATTGCAGCGCGTCGCGGCCCTTTTAATTGCCGTCGGCGCCTTTCTGAACGACTGCGGGGCTTACTTCACCCCCTTCCTTTATATGTTCCGGGAACGCGAGCGAATCGTTGACCTCTTCGAGATGGCCAGCGGCCAGCGGCTCACCTACAACTACATGCGCGTGGGAGGTGTCAGTCAGGACCTGCCCGAGGAGTTCATGCCTGCCCTGCGCAAGTTTATGGACATGATGCCGCGCTTCATGGACGAGTATGACCAGCTCCTGATGCAGAATGAAATATTGCTTGCCCGCACCAAGGGCGTTGGCATTTTGAGTAAAGAACAGGCAATCAACTGCTCGACAAGCGGCCCTGTACTCCGGGCGAGCGGCGTGAAGTGGGATATTCGCCAGGCCGACCCCTACTCCATTTACGACCGCTTCGATTTTGACATTCCGACGCAAACCACCGGCGACTGCTACGACCGCTACCGCCAGAGGGTCGAAGAAACGCGACAGAGCCTGCGCATCATCCGGCAGGCAATGGAGCAGCTACCGTCCGGCCCCGTGCGAGCCGAGGTGCCCCACCTGGTTCGACCACCGGTCGGCGAGGCATATGCCCACATTGAAGCACCGAAAGGCGAACTCGGTTTCTACCTGGTTTCAGATAATTCCATCGCTCCTTACCGCTGCCATATCCGCCCGCCAAGTTTAATCAACCTGACGGCATTGCGCGATATAGTGCGCGGCTGGAAGATAGCCGATTTAATCATTATTTTCGGCAGCATCGATATTACCGTGGGTGAGATTGATAGATAATGGCAACAGCAGGGCTTAATCTTTACCATTTAGCCAGATTACAGACAGTATCGCCGGACTGGCCGGGCGGGTTCTGGTGGCACTGGCTATTCTTCACCGTGGTCATAATCGGCTTCGTTCTCACTCTGGTGATGGGTGTCATCTACATAGAACGCAGAGCAATGGGCCGGATGCAGTCGCGCCTCGGTCCCAACCGCACCGGACCTTTCGGCCTCCTTCAGCCCGTGGCCGACGCCGTCAAGGTGCTGCTCAAAGAGAATATCGTGCCTGCTTCCGCCGACAAGCTCGTCCACTGGCTGGCGCCAGTCATTGCCTTCGCCCCGGCGCTTATGCTCTTCGCCGTGATACCTTTTGGAGACGGTGCCCTGCTGGCCGATCTGAATATCGGCATCCTGTATATAATAGCCATAAGCTCGGTGTCCACGGTGGGCATTTTTATGGCCGGGTGGGGCTCAAGCAACAAGTACTCCCTCCTCGGCGCCATGCGCAACGTCGCCGCCATCGTCAGCTATGAAATCCCGATGGTACTGGCCATCGTCGGCGTGGTGCTCATCGCCGGCTCACTGTCATTGAACGAGATTGTGGTGGCACAGAACGTTCCCTTTATCCTGCTCCAGCCGCTCGGCTTCCTGCTCTTCTTCGCCGCCGGCTGCGCCGAGATTAACCGCAGCCCCTTCGACCTCATGGAGGCCGACTCCGAGATTGTGGCCGGCTTCCACACCGAGTACTCGGGCATGAAATTCGCCATGTTCTACCTGGTGGAGTATGCCGAGGCAGTGGCTATCTCCGCCATCATCGCCACCCTTTTCCTCGGCGGCTGGAAAGGCCCGATACTGCCACCATGGCTCTGGTTCGTCGTCAAGATTATCCTTGTCTTCTTCGCCATGGTATGGATGCGAACCACCCTGCCCAGGATAAGAATCGACCAGTTGATGGCCTTCGCCTGGAAGTTCCTTTTCCCGATGTCGCTGCTCAACCTGTTTATCACCGCTTTACAGGTGCTGGCCGGCTGGCCTACCGAACTGGTATGGGTGATGATTATCGTAAATATCGCCGTGATGGTAATCATGGTTCTCATATGGTCGAGATTTTTCTTCCGGTTAGGAGGCGGTAGAGTTGAAGTTTGAACGGTACGGAATCGGCATCGCCAAGGGCCTGATGGTAACCATCAAGCATCTGTTCCGCCACCCGACGGTGTCGCAGTACCCGGAACAGCGACTCAACATCTCGCGGCGGTTCCGGGGCAATGAACTCGTCTGGAACCAGGAGAAGTGCACCGGCTGTGGCACCTGTGCCAAGACCTGCCCCCAGGGCGCCATTGAAATCGTCACCTCGACCGATACGGCAGAAAATAAGTATGTCGTCGAGAAATACGAGGCCGACACCGGCTACTGCATCCAGTGCGGCCTCTGCATCGAATCCTGCCCGTATGAAGCGCTGTACTTCAGCCACAATTTTGAGTGCGCGAAATACCGCCGCGGTGAACTGGTGCAGGGCAAAGAAGAGATGCTGGAAACGCCGGAGAGGAAGGTCAGCGGCTATTTCTATCCGGATAAAGCGAAAAAACTGCCCGAGCAGACCCTGCTCATAGAGAAGGTGACGGAGAAACGGTAATGGGACTGGCTATCTCTTTCTGGATGCTGGCCGCAGTGGCGATTATCGCCGCGCTGGGCGTGGTCCTGCTGCGCAACGTCTTCCGGGCGGCGCTATCGCTGATATTGTGCTTTTTAATAGTAGCCGGGCTCTACATTACCCTCAGCGCCGATTTCCTGGCCGCCGTCCAGGTTCTGGTCTACGTGGGTGCCATATCAGTACTTATTATTTTAGCCATCATGATGACCAGAGAGGTGCAGCAGGGCAGCCCGAGCAGCCGTTTTCAGATACCCGCTTTCATCGTTGCTATACTGTTTCTGGAAGTACTCGTTTTAACGTTAATCAACACACCGTGGCCGGTATCAGGCATAGCGCCGACGGCGCCGACCACCGCCGCTCTGGCGAATAGCCTCTTTGGCGAAGGTGGTTATCTCCTGTCGGTAGAGATTGCCGCGGTGTTGCTGCTTTCCGCCACTCTGGGAGCGATTGTCCTGGCGAGGGAGAAGTAAGCAAATGATGATAGGCCTGCAACATTATTTGATATTGTCCGCCATCCTGTTCTGCATCGGGTTTTACGGCGTGCTCGCCAAGCGCAACGCCGTCATCATCCTGATGTGCGTCGAACTGATGCTCAATGCGGTAAATATCACCCTGGTGGCGTTTTCACGCTACGTGGTGCCGGCCATGCTCACGGGACAGGTCTTTGCCATTTTCGTCATCGTGGTGGCGGCGGCCGAGGTGGCCGTTGGCCTGGCGATTATCTTCGCCATCTACCGCGGCCTGGAAGATATTGATGTCAGCAAAATAGATTTATTGAAGTGGTAAAAAATGTGGGTTGAAATTAAAAAAGCAAACAGCTTGATGGTGGCCGAGATGTGGCAGGAGCTCTTTGAAGGAGAAGGAGTTCCCGCCCGCATTCTGCCCGCCTCAGGCGTACCTATCGGCCAGGAGTTCACCGGATACTCCATAATGGTGCCGAAAGACAAAGAACACGTGATAAGGGACGTATTGAGGAAGCTATGATGCCGCATCAAGTGGCCTGGCTGATATTCCTGCTCCCGCTCTTCTCCTTTGTCTTTATCGCCTTTTTCATCCGCCCCTTCGTTAAACCGGAATCAAGAGTAGCCGGCTATATCACCATCGCTGCCATTGGCGGCTCTCTGGCCCTGTCCATCTGGGCGCTGTTCGCGGTGATGGCCGCTCCCCACCATGAAATACCCGTCCCCGACATCACCTGGGTGGTCATCGAGGGCGGGGTGACCATTCACCTCGGCATTATTATGGACTCGCTGACGGCGGTGATGCTTATCGTCGTCCTCGTGGTCAGCCTGATGGTGCAGATTTACTCGCAGGGCTACATGCGCGGCGACCCCGGTTACCACCGCTACTACGCCTGGATGTCGCTCTTCACCGCGTCAATGATAGGCCTGGTGATAGCCGATAATCTGGTCTTCATGTTCGTCTTCTGGGAGATGGTGGGGCTATGCTCTTACCTTCTCATCGGCTTCTGGTTCCACAAACCGTCCGCCGCCGATGCCGCCAAGAAGGCGTTCATCGTTACCCGGCTCGGCGACTTCGGTTTTCTGGCCGGCATACTGCTGCTCTATCTGAATACGGGCACCTTTGATATTCACGAGCTGCACGAGCTGGCCATTGCCGGTGCGCTGGCGGGCACCGTGCTCACCTGGGCAGCTATCGGCATCTTCGCCGGCGCGGTGGGCAAGTCGGCCCAGTTCCCGCTCCACGTCTGGCTGCCCGATGCCATGGAAGGCCCGACACCGGTCAGCGCCTTAATCCATGCGGCCACGATGGTAGCCGCCGGCGTCTTCCTGGTCGCCCGCATGTTCCCCCTTTTCGAACACTCGGCGACGGCACTGACCACGGTGGCCATTATCGGCGGCATAACCGCCATTTTCGCCGCCTCCATGGGTCTGGTGATGAACGATATCAAGCGCGTGCTGGCCTACTCCACCATCAGCCAGCTCGGCTACATGATGCTGGGGCTGGGCGCGGGCGGGGTGGCCATCGGCATTTTCCACCTGTTCAACCACGCCTTCTTCAAGGCGCTCCTGTTCCTCGGGTCGGGCAGCGTTAATCACGCCACCGGCACCTTTGACATGCGCCTGATGGGGGGACTGCGCAAATATATGCCCTGGACCTACGCCACCTTTGTCATCGCCTCGCTGAGCATCGCCGGCATCTGGCCGCTCTCCGGCTTCTGGAGCAAGGACGAGATTGTAATCAGCTCCTTTGCCAGCCAGCCCGTGCTGTTCTACCTGGCAATGATAACGGTCTTCATGACCGCCTTCTACATGTTCCGCGCCGTCTTTATGACCTTCGGCGGGGAATACCGGGGTGGTGACCCGAACGCACATGGCCATGATAGCCATCACGGCCAGCCCCACGAATCACCCAAGGTGATGACCATTCCTCTGGTAATTCTGGCGGTATTATCCATATTCTCCGGACTCTGGAACGTGACCGGGCACTTCGGTGCCTTCATGGGGCACGGCCACACGCACGGCTTCTTTGAAGGCCTCTTCCACCCCTTCACCCTGCCGCTTCC
>JAUWLN010000091.1 GCA_030613665.1 Dehalococcoidia bacterium | reverse complement strand
AGGCGGCCCCCTACAGAGGCAAGAGAGCCACCCTGCCGCTTATCACGCCCCACCACATAGTAGTCCTGCTGGCCCAGTCCTCTTTCCTGGTAGTGCTTGAACCACGCGTAGCGTGAGATGGGAGAATCAAACCCAACCTCCGTAACAATGTTACGTCCGTCAGCCCTGGGTATGGGTACTCTTTGCAGGAAGCTGGTGGGCAGGTTTTTCTCCTTCTGTATTGCTTTCGCCTCCGCCATAGGTACCGTGGTGAATAGATAGCGGGCACACAGCAGGTCCAGCGCTACCGGGTCCCTGGCAGCAAAGGCATAGCCTTCAGGTATCGGAGCAACCATAGGCCCAGTATGAAAACGGTTCGTAGGCTCGATAGCGTCAACCACGTGAAACATCAAGATGCCTTGGTCTTTTACGGCTTCAACGGCATCTGCTATTGTGGCTGACAGACCTCCTGTCTTTTTAAGCAGCACCTCTCCATCCTTGCCCTGTCGGGGCATACCTGTATCCTCATCTATTTCGGGAACCCAGACAGTATGCGGGACGCTCGCTTTCACACCGGGAATCGGCTTGTCAGGGTCAGCGTACTTCCACCGAGTTCCGCCCTGAGGGTCACCGATTTTCGCCACCATAGGATAGAGACCGACGCCGAGGTTCTTGATGGCGCTGGTAAGCAAGTCCAGATTATGAATCTTAAGCCTGGGTACGTTTACCAGCACACATCCCGGCCAGGCCTTCAAGTCCTCGGGATTACCGGGGTCACCGCCAATAACCGCCTTATGAAAGGTAACCGATTTGAAGTTGATGCCGTGAGCTACTGGCACGTCGCGCCCATTTGAACCGTCGTCCGCAATCCGGTTTAAATCGTATACCATTAATTTTTCCCCGGCCCGGCCGGGTGGTAGACAGATGCCCGTAACACTATCCTCATACCCCTTCATCGGATCATCACTGTGGCCTGAAGTATGGGTATCTGCGAGGTATCTTCTTACGAAATAGAACCCCCACCCTCCGTAGCCACCTTCCCACTTCCCCTCGATTACCGCTTCGGGAGTAACAACCTGTTTTCCGGCTATGTACAGTGTATAAGCGCCAGCTATGGGAGTGACGCAGGTACCTGCCTCTCCGAGTGACATCTGATGGTACGTTACATCTAGCTTATCATGGAACCATCGCATCAACGCAGCAACGAATGGCCAGGGAGTACAAGCGCCTACGTTTCCCGGGCCATGAGTAATGTGATCAATATAGGTTGGGAATACGATGTTTGGTTTAAACAGCAGCTTCTGGCCTTTTTTTACTCTCGCCACTATGTCTCGGGAAAAAGCAACCTCATCATCAAGCATATTTAGAGCACAGGTTAAACAGGAATACATATAATCTATCTTCTTCCGAATCCCGTCCCATGCTGTCTCACTCTTCTGGTCAATGACCTCTTTGAGCAATAAGGGAATGCCCGAATAGGCCAGTTCCGGATTCATTCTGACGGCGCCTATTGTTGAACCATGGGAATCCAGCTGAAGTTTACCCGATGGAGAGTTAACAATTAACTGTCTGCTCATTCTCGTTCCTTGATGCTATCCGCAAAAGCGATTTTGGCATGCTTTCATCAAGGATACCACTTTTTAAGTTAGAGTGACTAACATTTGGGGTTCCCCATTTATCTCACTTTGGTGAATTATGATAAACTTTGGATATGGTAATATAGAGAGGCATGGTTAATACGTTTTCAAGAGCATGGTCACAATAACATCCTACCTTTTAGACTGAAAGTAACTTACTGATATAAGGGACAAACAAAGTGATGCCGACAACGTGGACGGGGAGACTGAGCAGAGTCGACCTCTACTTGAAACAACGCTTTGTTTTGTTTCAGGATGATTTTCACAGTCCGAAATGGGAGCAGTAAAATTATTTACTATACACATCGTTTAGTAAATACTCCCAATTATTGTGGAATTCAGTACCATTGTTTATAACCAAAGAACGTGAAATTACTGACCTTGTCTGATATCGCTTGATAAAAGGTGCTAGTTTATTTGATGGAATTACCCAAACAGAAGGAATTGCCAGAGGATCTGAAATATTACCGTCAAATGTTAAAAGGATATAGACATGATTTGGATTCTGAAATTCTGTGATATTATCAGCCGGCCAATCATAACGTTTAGCCAATCCTTTTACATCCACAGTATAAATAGTTGAACCGCGGCGAACCAGAATGTCTACGGCCTTCTTATTTCCTAAAGTAAGCAGGGCTTCAATATTCAGCCGATGAAGTGCTGATAGTACCCAGAATTCAGCTGCAAGATTTGTGTTATAGGGGATAGCCTTCAATTGATACCCCATTTCTTCTTCAGCGTGTCAACTGTGAATAACTGACCTGCCCCCATAAACTATACCACTTTCTAAGTTAGTCCCACCGCCCCGGAGTCTGGTGATAGATTAATTTCCGGCCCTGCCATAACCGGTGTGCCCGACAAACCAAGCAGCCATACTGAAAGGAGCATAAAGACTGCCAGAATACGGAAAATTCTATCACGTTTCATCGGCGAATCAAGCCCCCTTTACCGATAGAATGTCCTTCTTTCTCCTTTACTTTATCAGCCTTTTTCTGGCACCGGGCCTGGGAATATAGGTTCCGGCAAAATTGTCCAGAATATCGCCACTGATAAGCCAGGTATTGTGAATCTTTATCGCGGGCAAATCACCCTGCCGGCACAGCCGCTTAACCGTCTCGGGATGAATTCTGAGGCGCTGCCCAACCTCTATTACATTATAATAATTATCTAATGGTGCCATAATATTACTGATATTATATTAATATTACTTTGTCAAAACAATTATAACAGCAAAAAAAATTATTGTCAACCCTTACCATCAGGTTATCCTTTCCTCTAGATACCCTTGCAGGATAAGTGCCGCCGCCACGGCGTCGTCCCGGTCTTTGCGGCCCTTCCTGGTCATTTTCATCAGTCTCTGTGCTTCTACAGTGGTAAGGCTTTCATCCCTGTATTCGATGGGTATCTTGGTATGCGCGCTTAATTCCTGGACAAAACCCTGTACTTTCTCTGCCTGCGAGCCGATACTTCCTTTCATGGAAAGCGGCAGGCCAGCAACAACCATCCCCACCTGGTTCTGGTCGATGATAGCGAGAATTGCGTTGACATCTGACGGCTCGTCAGTACGGCGGATAATGGTGAGCGGGCTGGCCAGTATGCCCTGGGGGTCGCTCATTGCCACCCCAATCCACCGGTCCCCGATATCTAAACCCAGGCTGCGCGTCTCTGCCACCCCCGTATCAATGAGCTACTCTAAATTAAATTCTTTACCAGCCGGAGGGCTTCATCCAGTTTTTCCTTGTACTTGCCGCCGGCCTGGGCTAGGTTCGGCTTGCCACCACCGCCACCGCCGGCCACTTTGGCCACTTCTCTGACTATCTTGCCGGCGTCATAGCCCCGGGAAACCAAGTCCGGAGTTACGGCCGCCAGAAACATTGGCTTCCCTTCCGAGATGGTCCCCAGAACCAGAATGACGCTCTTCAGCTTATCACGGATGAAGTCGGCCATTTCCCGCAGTATCTCTATCCGCGAAGAAGGCACCCGGGCGATGAGTACTTTTATCCCTTTTATCTCTTCAACCTGGCCAAGCAGTGACTCGGTCCTCAGCCTGGCCAAATCTCTCTCCAGAGCTATCCTCTGCCGCTGCTCTGCTTCAAATGCGGTCGCGGTACTGGCCACTTTTTCTTCGACTTCATCAGGCAGGGTATGCACCAGTTTCGCAATATTCTCCAGGCTGGCAAAACGCTTCTTCACAAACTCTTCCGCCCCCCTGCCCGTCACCGCCTCAATGCGGCGCAGCCCGGCGCCGATGCTGCTCTCGGCCACAACCTGGAAGAAACCGATGTCCCCGGTTGAGCTGACATGGGTGCCCCCGCAAAGCTCCGAGCTTATGGGCGGCTGGCCAATGCGCAGTACCCGAACCGTGTCACCATATTTCTCGTCGAACAGGGCGATGACGCCCTCGGCAATCGCCTGTTTGTAGGGCACTTCCTCATCGTAAACAGGCAGGTTCTGGCGAATTTTCTCGTTGACCAGGTGCTGCACCGACGCTATCTCTTCCCTCAGCATGGCGTTCAGGTGGGAGAAATCAAAGCGGAACTGGTCCGGCGTCACCAGCGAGCCCCTCTGCTGCACATGCTCGCCCAGAACATTGCGCAGCGCGTGCTGCAGCAGGTGGGTGGCGGTATGGTTGCGGGCGATGTCCAGACGCCTGGCTTCATCCACCTCAGCCTCTACCTCATCGCCCACTGCCAGGCTGCCATCGCTGACTTGCCCCTGATGGACGATGATATCCGGTGGAATCCTGACGGTATCAGTCACCGTAAATTTCCCAGAAACACCGTGAATCTGGCCGGCATCGCCCAACTGACCACCCATCTCACCGTAGAACGGCGTTGTTTCCAGGACCAGGCTGGCGCTCCGGCCCTTTGCCACGGTGTCCACGGTACTGCCGTCAACCAGCAAATCTATAATCACCGACCGGTGCTTTAAATCATGGTAGCCGACAAACGGCGTGGCCTCGTAGAAACGTGCCAGAGACGCCAGTTCAGACGCTGCTCCTTTGCCAGAAGCAGTCAGTTCCGCCTTTCGAGCCCTCTCTCTTTGCTTTTCCATCTCCTGCTCAAAGCCCGCTTCATCCACAGCCATACCTCGCTCACGGGCAATCTCCTTCGTGAGCTCAACGGGGAACCCGTGTGTATCGGAGAGCTTGAACGCCTGTTTCCCCGAGATTTCACTTTTACCTTTTTTCGCCAGGTCGGCGGTTATACCGTCAAGCAGTTCCAGGCCAGTGCTGAGCGTTTCCTCGAACCTTGCCTCCTCGACATCAATGAGCTTGAGAATAAAGTCCTTTCGCTGCTCTACCTCTGGATAGATATGTCCCAGATGCTCGATTGATGTCCTGGCCATTTCGGTGAGGAATGGCTTGTCCAGCCCCAGCCTCCGGCCAAAGAGTGCCGCCCGCCGCAGCAGTCGCCGCAGGACGTATCCCCTGCCCTCGTTGCCGGGGATAACACCGTCGCCGATAAGAAATGTAACGCCACGGCCATGCTCGGCAACCACCCTCATGGCAACATCGGTCTCTTTATCAACCCCGTACTTCTTCCCGCACAATGCCGAAACACGTTCCAGCAGAGGGGCAAACAGCCCGGTCTGGTAGACCGAAGTCTGGCCGTTTACCACCGCCACCGTTCTTTCCAGCCCCATGCCGGTGTCAATATTGGGCTTGGGCAGCGGTGTCCGGTTTCCGTTCTCGTCCTGATTGTACTGGGTGAATACCAGGTTCCATATCTCGGAAAATCTACCGCACTCGCAGTTCGGCTTGCAATCAGGTTTACCGCAGCCGACATCCTCACCGAAGTCGTAGTGCAGTTCGCTGCAGGGCCCACAAGGCCCCGTATCGCCCGCCGGGCCCCAGAAGTTGTCCTTCTCGCCGAATCTAAGGATTCTATCTTCAGGCACGCCGATGTCCTTCCAGTAGTCGAAGGATTCGTCGTCATCAAGGTATATCGTGGCCCAGAGCCGCTCCGGGGGCAGTTTCAGTCGCTCGGTGACGAACTCCCACGCCCAGGCAATGGACTCTTTCTTGAAGTAATCGCCGATGCTGAAATTGCCCAGCATTTCGAAAAAGGTGAGGTGGCTGGCATCACCAACCGATTCTATATCGGTCATGCGGAAGCACTTCTGGCACGAGGCAAGACGGGGGTTGGACGGCATAGCTTTGCCCAAATAGTAGTCTTTGAACTGCACCATGCCGGCACTGGTGAAGAGAAGGGTGGGGTCACCATGCGGAATGAGAGAGGCGCTGGGGACAATATCATGCCTTTTCTCGGCGAAAAATTTTAAATACGCATCTCTTAACTCATCGCTGGTCATCGATAGCTCCTGGCACAAAACCGAACGAACGGTTGATTATTTGATTTTAGGTGTAAGACACCGTAGCTGTCAAACGAAGGGTATTTATGCTGGTCAGGTGGTCCGAGTGAATGTATTTTGTATCATTTACTTCTGTAATGGCGGTATTATGACTTTCCAATCTAACTCTTCAATCATTTCTACCATGGTATATTTTTTTGAGTAGACTATATTCCCTTGGGCATCCGTTGCCTCAATTGGGAATGAACTAAAGTGTAGTATCTGGCGGTTATTATTCTTAATCTCTGCTCCTGATGCAACATCTCCCACGTATAAGGCTTGGTCTTGCCACCTGATGTAGATAGATAAGGTTTGGTCAGATCGATTTTCTATTCGTAAAGGAGCTACAGGTTCACAAGATAGAAGGGCAAACGACAGCACGATAAGTAAGAGCAGTGAACCCACCAGTAATATCTCTTTGGTCCCTCTGTGTTTCATAGCTATCACCACACTAGTCAACCATACATGTATTCAACTCGAAGGCTACACTGCCTGAGCCTTTGCTCCCTGGCACAGTTCAGCGATTAATATATTCAGGGCAAGCTCGGCGTTATATTTGCCCGTCTTTATGGCCAGGTCGGTCTCCAGAAGCCGGTGATATACCTCTTTCAGCCGTGCCGGCGTATACCGGCCGGCCTGTTCCAGTGTCCGCCGCAGTATGAACGGTGAATTCATCTCAAGCCGACCCATTATTTCTGACTCAGGCCGGCGCTGGTTTTTAAGCTCTTTCACGCGGACAACGAGTCGTAGCTGCCGGGTCAGCATGACCAGCAGATAGGCCGGCGAGGCTCCTCTTTGCAGCAGCTGCTCGGCCAGCTTTTCGGCCATGCGCCCCCTGACCTCAAGAATGGCAGCAACCAGGTTACAGCCGCTGCCTTCCTGCACGTAACTCCCCACTTGTCTCACATCATCGGCCTCAATCTGCCTACCTGCGGTAAATAGAACCAGCTTGTCTATCTCGCGGGCAATCACCCAGAGATTGCTGCCGACGTAACTGGTCCACA
>JAUWLN010000105.1 GCA_030613665.1 Dehalococcoidia bacterium | reverse complement strand
GTGCTTATCGCCGGCGGCCTTCCCGGCACCTGGAAGACCGAGACCACCGAGGAAGTGGCCCGGGTTACCGGCTACCCGTTGCTGCGGACCGACCTTATCCGGCTGGAACTGCTGAAAAATGAGGACGTTTTCGACGAAAAGGTGGCCGGCAATATGGACAAGCGGACCATGGTCTATGATGAGATGTTCCGGCGGGCTGAGGAAATTCTGGCTAACAAGGGTGAAGGGGTGATACTGGACGCGACCTTCGTCACCCAGTTGTTAAGGCGGCGCGCCGCAGCCATAGCGGTGGAGCATAGTCTCAGGTTTGTTATCCTGCAAACTGACTGTCCGCAGGAGGCGTCCCTCAGGCGAATACTGGCGCGGACCAGGGAGAATTATGAATCAAACGCGCTCACCGAACAGGCTTACCTCAACAATAAAAGGAAGTTCGAAGCCGTGGACCTGAATGACCTGAAGAGGCTGTATCCTGACCTTGATATTGTTCACCTGATAGTTGATACCGGCCAGGAGCCGCCGGAAGACTGGTACATCATTGGCGTGGAGCAGAAATAAGACTGACTACATATTCTCTCCCTGGTATTTTCCCTGATAGCCCCTGGTCTTCCGGGTCAGCCTGAAAAAAATGAGCTGCACGATTCTGGCATTGCGCTGCAACCTGATTCCCTGAGAATTATAGACCACCATCAGCGACTGCGAGCGCCCCGAGTAGCCGGCATCCCATACCGCCGTCTCGATGGTGACGCCGCAGCGGAGCAGACTGGAACGGGGTGCCGCGAGCGCGGTGATATTCTCGGGTAGGTGGACAACCTCGTTGTAGGTAACCAGGTATATGCCGGGCACAAGGTCAATATAACCCAGTCCGTCAAAGACAAGCGGGGCCAGCTCGGAGACCTGGCGCTGGCTGTTGTCCACGGCTATGACACCCGCCGACTGCAGCAGCGCGATGTCACGCAGGGTGAGGTCAATGCCATTGGGTTGCAGCTGCTTCTCCGGGTCAACCAAATCCTCAACCAGGGGGGGCTTGCCTTCCAGCAAGCGGCGTATCTCGGAACGGGACAATACAGTAGTCATTTTTCCTCTTTAAAACAGGATTATTGTCTAGTATACACTTTTACCGCCGGGCTGTTCACCCTGTTTTTGATGTTTCCTTTACAGATGATAATACTTTCGGTAGAATAGCACCGGCGATGATTAAAGCGGTCTTCTTTGACCTGTACCATACCCTGCTCGGCTATGACCCTCCGCGGGAAGAGCTCCAGGCAAAGGCGCTGGGGGAACTTGGCGCTGCGGTGAAATCCGAGGTCTTGCGCTGGCCTCTGGTTGTTGCCGATGAGTACATCTGTCAGGAGCACGCCCGCGCCCCGCTGGGACAGCGTTCCAGGGAAGAGCAGACGGCGGTCTGGGCGCAGTACGAGCGCAAACTGCTTGAGGAAGCCGGCATTGAAGCTGATGACCGGCTCATTCTGGGGCTGCTGGGCAAAATGTGGCAGTTTGATATGAAGCAGGTGCTTTTCGACGATGTTTTGCCGGCGCTGACCGAGCTCAAGAAGCGGGGAATGATTCTGGGCCTCATTTCCAATATCGACCGTGATATCACTTCGCTGCTGGAAGACCTGGGGCTGACTGCCTGGCTGCGGGTGGTGGTGACTTCACAGGATACCGGCTTCAACAAGCCAAGCCCGGAGATATTTCAGGAGGCGGTGAAAAGGGCCGGGATTCAGGCTAATGAGGCCATCTACGTCGGCGACCAGTACCAGGTCGATATCGTCGGTGCCAATCAGGCGGGGATGAAGGGGGTATTGATTGACCGGGGCGACTACTTCACCGAACTGCATAATTGCCCCCGTCTCCAGAGCCTCACCCGGGTATCGGAATACCTGACCTGATAGCACGGGTTCAGCGCTGGCGCGTATCTTTTCGCTTCCATGCCCAACGGGCAAACCGGGCATTTTCCCTGCGTGCAGAACGTCTTATGGATATGAATCATCCCCTGCTGCCGCTGTGCCGAATTTACGGGTACTCCGCTCCGGCCAAGCTGCTTTGACATATGCCTTTCAATGGCATTGGTGCCCGGATTTGGATGGGCGGTGAATATCGCCAGGGACCTGGCGGCCAGTTCCGGCCACGTGTTATGTCTGCCCCAGGCGAAGGTGAAGGGCAGGATGATGTTAACGGCAATGGCGGCGGCGCGGCTGCTTCCGATGAGTGCCGGGGCGATGTGTCTGCTGTAGCACCCGAAATCATGGTGTGTCTTCCAGTAGCCGCTGGCCATTACCGTCATGGCGGCGGCCAGGGTAAAATGCGCCTGGTTGATTTCAACCTCCGATATCAAACTGGTAATCTCGTCAAGCAGACCCCTCTTACCATGGCGAAGTACCAGATGACTTATGCCGGCAAGGCGACGCACGGGATAGTTATTCGGCCTGACTTTAATCAGGCGCCAGATATCGGCGGGCATTACGTCGCCGTGGGCATATTCAGACCAGTATCCTTCCAGGGTTTCGACCCAGCGGTCATTTGCTGTCGAATGGTGAAGGACGCCTCGTTGGGAAGGCAGTAAGCCGGCGGTGCCCAGAAGCAGGGCCTGCTGTTGAGCCAGGCAACTATCGTCCGGCAGATTAAGCCGGACCATAGCTTCCAGGCGGCGCAATGGGACGCTGCGGGCGAGTTCCTCGAAAGGGCGCCTGTTTTTCGAGTAGCCCAGCGCGCTCATTATTCCCCGGTAGAAGACCTGCTCCGGAGTGTCTTCGCTTAATTCCCCCTGGAAGGCGGCTGCTTTGGCCAGAAAGCGTTCCCGCCCGGCATCATCCAGTATTTCATCTATTCTTCTAATAATGGGCAGAGAGCCAGCGACTTGATAGCAGGGCAGGGCGAAAACATCGGTTGCGTGGCCGGGACTCATTTGCTGGCGGGCCGTTGTTTCCAGGTATTTGTGCAACGCCAGAATCGGGACTTCTTCTCCGTTCTGTAAGTGAGTAACCGGTTCCGTATCGCGCCACATCACCACGTGCAGAACGGTACGGTTGTACTCCGGGTTCTGATGATGGTTGTGCTTCCTCCAGTCACTTGACCAGCGATGAAATTCGATATCACCCTGCAGTAATCTCCGGGCCGATAAAATAACCGCGTCTCTTAGATCAGCACCCTGGTCGTCATTTTCCCTTCCCGGGTAGATGAGGCGTATCGGTTTGCCTTCTTCAGTAACGAGGTCAGCTCTGCCCGGGAGCTGGTGCCAGAACTGAACAAGAAGGTGCTCCGAGATTCCACTCCCTGATGGCATCACCCGATGATTCTGCCACCGGCGGCTGGTTGATTTGCGGCTGCCTGACGAGGTTTTCGGCAAACTGGACATCACACACCATATTGCGGTGCCTATTCTGGCGGACACTGTTTAGCACAATAACTGGCAGATGGTGATTTACCTGACGTGGTAATGATACACGGAAACGTGTAAGTTGTCAAGGGCTGGCGGGCTATTCTTTTGGCGGCGAGGCGGTATACTTGAATTTGGCCTGCTCGGCGATGATGGACAGAAGCGTGGCTGAGGCGCCGCGTGGTCGGTACATGTCGGTTTCCCACTCGCTGATGGTTTGCTGGCGGGTTCCTAGTCGGTCCGCAAGCTCGCGCTGGGTGAGCTCCAGATGCCGGCGTAAAGCCTGGATACGTGTGCTGTCCCAGCCTGTTTTACGAGCTTCGTAACGCTTATTCATAGTGCTATCTTACACGATTCAGTGTATCCTGTCAAAGAACAGGCATCGGCGGGTAGTAAAAAGTTTAGAAAAAGAAAGAAATAGGGAGAATATAAAAGAATATTGGCATAATATTATATATAAACAGTTCTCAATAGTGGCAAAAGGCGATATATGGCGTTGTATTGTGTTGATGAGAGCATGGAATTACTGCTATCATGTTATTAGCACTCTCAACCCGAGAGTGCTAAATAATGGCAATCAGTCATGGTTTAAATTTTAACAAGGAGGACAGGAATGGCAGTCAAGTTGCAGCCGCTCGCAGACCGATTGGTGGTAAAGCCAAATGAAGCGGAAGAGAAAACCAAGGCAGGCATTTATTTGCCTGATACGGCCAAGGAAAAACCTCAGGAAGGTGAGGTCGTCGCCGTTGGTCCCGGCAGGACATCCGATGATGGCAAGCGCATTGCCATGGATGTTAAGGTTGGTGACATCGTAGTCTATACCAAATACGGCGGCACTGAAATCAAGGTCGATGATGAGGAATATATGATTCTGCGCGAGAGTGATATTCTGGCTAAGAAGAGTAAGTAGGTACCGAGACACTGCAAGGAGGGAAAAATGGCGAAACAGATTATATTTGGTCAAGAGGCGAGACAATCGCTGAAAAAAGGAATAGATGTCCTGGCGGATGCTGTTAAAGTGACGCTGGGGCCGAAAGGCCACCCGGTGGCGCTGGACAAGAAATGGGGGGCACCGTCCGTCATTGATGATGGTGTGACCATCGCCAAGGATATCGAGCTTCCGGAACCGTTTGAGAATATGGGCGTGCAGCTGGTCAAAGAAGCGGCCAGCAAGACAAATGATGCCTGTGGTGATGGCACCACCACCTCGACCATCCTGGCTCATGCCATTATCACCGGTGGCTTTAAAAACGTGGCCGCCGGCGCCGACCCGCTGGCGCTGAAGAGGGGCATTGAGAAAGCAACCGGTGCCATTATTGAGGAGCTGAAAGCGGTCTCAACGCCGGTCAAGGACAAGGAGCAGATTGCCCAGGTGGCCACCATCACCGCCAAAGACCAGGAAATCGGCAACCTCATTGCCGAAGTGATGGACAAGGTGGGCAAGGACGGCGTAATCACGGTCGAAGAGTCAAAGGGGATTACCTACGAGACGGAATACGTTGAAGGTATGCAGTTTGACCGCGGCTACATCAGCCCCTACTTCATCACCAACCCCGAACGTATGGAGGCGGAGATTGAAAACCCCTATATCCTGATTACGGACAAGAAGATTTCGGCGGTAGCCGACCTTCTGCCGGCGCTGGAAAAGATACTGCAGGTATCGAAGAACCTGCTGGTGGTGGCGGAGGACGTGGATGGCGAAGCTCTGGCCACTCTGGTGGTGAACAAGCTGCGCGGTACCATCAATATCCTCGCTGTGAAGGCGCCCGGATTCGGTGACCGGCGCAAAGAAATGCTGAGGGATATGGCCATCCTCACCGGCGGCGAGGTAATCTCCGAGGAAGTCGGGCGCAAGCTGGACTCGGTTACCGTTGAGGACCTGGGCCGGGCGCGCCGGGTGACCTCGGACAAGGACAAGACCACTGTTGTAGAAGGCAAAGGGTCGGATGAGGCAATCAAGGTTAGAATCAAGCAGATTAAAGCCCAGATTGAAGAGACGACCTCTGACTTTGACCGGGAGAAACTTCAGGAGCGGCAGGCCAAGCTGGCCGGCGGAGTGGCGGTAATCAAGGTGGGCGCCGCGACCGAGGTTGAGCTCAAAGAGAAGAAGCACCGTGTTGAGGACGCTCTTTCCGCCACGCGAGCTGCGGTGGAAGAAGGCATTCTGCCCGGCGGTGGCGTTGCCCTGCTCAATTCACTTTCAGTTCTGGATAAACTGGAGTTGAAAGGAGACGAAGTCACCGGCATTGATATCGTACGCAAGGCGGTTGAGGAGCCAATTCGCTGGATAGCGGTCAACGCGGGCGGGGATGGTTCAGTGGTTGTCGATGCGGTCAAGAAGAGCCCGGTCGGCACCGGATACGATGCCGAGGTCGGTGAATTCGGCGACATGGTGAAGAAGGGCATTATTGACCCGACGAAAGTGGTCAGAAACGCCCTGCAGAATGCCGCCAGCATTGCCTCCATGGTTCTCATCACCGAATCGCTGGTGACCGATATCCCGGAGAAGGAGAAAGCACCGCCGATGCCCGGTGGCGGCATGGACTATGGCATGTAAGGCCAGGCGCCTGTGCGGTAAAAGACATTTAAGAAACAGTGGAGGCGCCCCCGTTGGGGGGGGGGGGCGGTTTT
>JAUWLN010000103.1 GCA_030613665.1 Dehalococcoidia bacterium | reverse complement strand
TAATCAAAGAGATACTGTTGCCATCCCGGTCCGTCACCGCCAGATAAACCGTATCCCCCTTACCGCCCGGGCCTCCGGCCGCCCCCTTCTGCGCTGCCCTGTTTTTCTCAATCAGGTTTCTTCTGCTATCCGAATATTCCCTGGCAAGCAGTTGCCTGAGAGGGATGTTCACAAAATCGGGGTCGGTTACGTACCTATCGGCGTCGGCAAATGCCAGCTTCAGCGCTTCGAGGAGCAGGTGCAGATATTCCGGCGAGTTGTGCTCCATCGACCTTAAATCATAGCCTTCCAGCATATTCAGGGCGAGCAGCGTTACCAGCCCCTGCCCGTTCGGCGGGCATTCAAATACATCGTAACCACGGTAATTGGCACTGATGGGCGTTACCCATTCGGAGGTATGGTCGTTCAGGTCTTTCATGGCGATAAGCCCCCCGTGCTGCTGAGAACAGGAGACAATCGCCTCGGCGATTTCGCCCCGGTAGAAGACATCGCGCCCTTCCCGCGCAATCTTTTTAAAAGTCTCCGCCAGGTCAGGCTGCACAAACACCTCTCCGGGTTCAGGTGCCCGCCCTCCAGGCAGGTAGGTCCGGGCAGCGGCAGTATCTTTTTCCAGCTTTGGCTGGCTAACCTGCCACCAGTGGGCAATCGTTTCCGTAACCGGATACCCATCTTCGGCAAGGGCAATCGCCGGAGACAACACCTGGTCCAGACTCATCGTGCCACCGGAATCAAGCAGGGTGCACCAGCCATCCAGAGTACCGGGGATGGTAACGGTATGAATCCCCGTTTCCGGCATTTTCGGTAAGCCCAGCTCCTTCATTTTTTCCAGACTGGCGGCATATGGGGCTCGCCCGCTGGCGTTCAGGGCTTTCACTTCCCCCTCTTTATGGAGAAACACCAGGGCAAAGAGGTCGCCGCCCAGACCGGTCATCATCGGCTCAACCACGTTCAGGGCGGCGGCAGTGGCAATGGCGGCATCGATGGCATTGCCACCTTTCTGGAGTATGCTCACACCGGCCTGTGTTGCCAGATATTGACTTGAAGCCACCATGCCACCCCTGCTCATCACCGCGGCACGACGGGACGGAAACGCGTATTTCATACACTCACCTCTTTTCTCTTTTGTCAGGCCAGATAGCCAATATCTATATATAATACCACCGGCGTTGACCCGTTTCCACAAACAAATAATCTCAATGTCTATGGAAAACAAGCGGCAATTGGGCTAGAATAGGGAGCGGCTATTGCTGAAATAAGTGTAAAGGAGTGGATATGCCGGAGCTATCAGAAAAGGAAATGCTGGAAAAGTTACGCGGCTTCGATACTCCCTCAATCACCAACATCGTCGCCACATATCCGAACAACCCTCTCTGCCTGGGGCTTTACGAGCCCTGGCGTGAGAACTGGTACACCGACCAGTCAGTCCGCTGCCCTTTCCCTGAACTCGGAGTGCGGGTTGGCTACGCCGTCACGGTAGCCTTTGCCCTGCCCAATCCCAGCTACCAGCGCTGGTCAATCATCGACCTGTTTGAAATCATCGCCAGCGCAGATAAGCCCACTATCCTCGTCATCAAGCAGGAGTTCCCGCCTGAGATACAACCAAAAGTGGGGCTGGCCGGAGGCCAGATGACCACTGCCCTCAAAGCCTGCGGGGTGGTGGGAGTGGTCACCAACGGCCCGACGAGGGACATCGATGAGATACGGCCTCTGGGAATACAATACCTTACCAGCGGCGTAACGCCGGGGCATGGTGAAATGGCAATCAGCACCATCAACGTGCCGGTAGCGGTCGCGGCGATGGATGTTGCTCCCGGCGATATAATTCACATGGACGAAAACGGTGCCGTCAAGTTCCCGGCGGATAGACTGGCTGACATCTGCAAGAACATCGATGCCTTTACCGCCAAAGAGAAAGAACGCGCCGCCAACGTGCTGGCGGCAAAAACATTCGCCCAGATAAAAGCGGCCTGGCAGCGGGAAGACCTGCCGGGCTAAACCAGCTTGGCGTCCTGAAGGATTTCCGCCATCCACCGTGCCGCCTTGCCCACTACATCCGGGCAGTAGATATCATGGGCACCGGCATTGTGGAATTTTTCAGCCTCCTGCTTGTCCGCCAGATAATAAGGCCGGCCCATCACCTTGGTCTGGATATTGCGGCAGATGATGGAACCATATTCATCGATGAATTTCTGGCGCAACTTTCCCGCCAGCTCATGGGTCTGGTAACGAACGCCTTCGGGGTCGTCGAATTTGTCCCGCTCCCGGCCCACTATATGGCCCAGGACCATGAGGGCGCCAACGTAGCCACCGCAGCTTCCTTCCGTGCTCAGTGCCGAACCGCCGGAAAGACCGGTGGCCGACTTGAATATGTCATCGTTTCTGATGTCGAAAACGTCCTGAAGCGCAGCGATAGCACATTGGCTGCAGCCACGATATGTCTTTTCGTAGTAATGACCACGCTCATAGGCTTTTTCGGCAACGCTTTCTGCCATAAATCTGACCTCCTTATCGCATACTTGTTATTTATTACCCGGGATACAGACCGAACCTATTGTAGCAGCCACATTTATCGTTATCAAGGCATGGCCCGTTATCTCTGCCCCGGCTCGCTGAAGCGGGGCTGATAAGGCGCAGCGGCCACAATTACCTCCACGCTGACCCCGGTGGCACTCTCCACCCTGGCGGCTATTTCTTTCAGTTTTTCCGCCGGAACCTCGCGCAGCGAGGAAGCCGCAGACGGGCGGTGGAGGGAGTAAATCTGGGCTTTTATCGGCTTTATTTCACCAACGCGCTCAACCCACGAATCTATTTTCCGCTGGTCGATATTCTGATATGCTCCATCGACGAACATGGTCTGAAGGGTAACATCCGGCATGGATTTCAGGCTCTCCAGTATTGCCTGGTAGTCGACCTGCGGGCAGGGGCGGTTTATCTCCCGGAACGTCTCAATTTCTCCGGCATCGAGCTTCATTACCCTGAAATCCAGCTTCTCCAATGCTTTGCGCACCTTCTCTATGGTTGCCGCTGAGGAATTGGTCAGCACCCCGATACGGGCGGCGGGGCAATATTTATTCTTCAGCGCCCCGGCGATGTCCACCAGCTCGGCGAACCGGGGGTGCAGGGTTGACTCGCCATTGCCGGAGAACGTGATATTGTCTACTCCCTCGTTCTTCTGCTCAATGAGGACACGCTCCAGCGTGCTGGCGAAATCGTCTGCGGTGGGGAAATCCTTCTCGCGCTGCGCGGCATCAAGCGTGCTGACATCGGTCCAGCCGTACTGGCAGTACACGCAGTTGAACGAGCACAGTTTATAGCGCACCGGGGAAAGATTTAATCCGAGCGACCGTCCCAGTCGCCGCGAATTCACCGGGCCATAAATGATGCCCGATTTTAGCGGAATACCCTGTTTCATTGCCTGCTGCTCAGGTATATCAATACCCCAATTACCATAAACGATTGCGATAGCCCTGTCAAACCGACTTCACTTCGTTCCCAGATACTTCGGCGTTTGCCTGAGCACGATGAATATTCCGGCCAGAATAAGGACGCCGCCGATGAGCTCTTTAATCGTTGGCACCTCGTCCAGGATGAAGTAGCCCAGCAGCGTTGCCCCCACCGGCTCGCCGAGAATGGCCACCGAGACAAGGGTTACCGGTATCAGCCGCAGCGCCAGATTGAAGCTGGAGTGCCCGATAAGCTGCGGGACAATTGCCAGAAGAACCATCATCAGGTAGGTCGTGCCGGAATAACCCGTGAAGGAGTAACCGAAACCAACCGTCGCCAGCAGTAATATAACCGCCGCGCCGGTATATATAATGGTCAGGTAAAGCATAATCTCAATTTTATTTTTCAGATACCCCCCAAGGATAAGGTAACCGCCCATGGCGAAACCAGCGATGAGGGCCAGCACGTTTCCCTGAATGGCCTGCGAACCAAAGTCAAAGCCGCCGTAATTTATCAGCACCACGCCGGCAAAAGCTATAACCATACCGCCGATGGTCAGCCTGTTCAGTACCTCGTGCCAGAGAAAATAGGAGATGACGGCCACGAAAGCCGGATGACAGGTCACCAGAACGACCGAGCTGGCAATGGAGGTATAGCTGAGCGAGGTTATCCAGAGGGCGAAGTGCAGCGCCAGAAAAAAGCTGGAGAGCAGTAGCAGCAGGCTATCACGCCCTGACAGTTGCTTTAAGCTCGGAACCGTCTTTTTGTATGTCAGCAGGATAAGAACAAGCGAGGCTATGGTCAAACGGTAGGCGGCAATAACCAGCGGCGGCGCCTCCGCCAGGCGAATGAATATCGCCGCGAAGGACACCGATACCACCCCGACCAGCAGGACAAGATACGCTTTCACTCTGAAAACCCGGTGCTTTATCCTTGTTACCCAAATCCTAGTTAGGGCCGGGCGCTTTGTCAATACAGGCGGAAAGGGAATTGCTGCGCTGCGCCGATTATGCTACACTAGATAACTGATTTTCCGCATTATTGACATCCAGGCAAGGGAGGTCTGCATTATGGATAAAAGGGTTCGCATAAAAGCGGGGTCGGTGGAAGCGCTGGCGGAACTGAATGATACGACAACCGCCCAGACAATCTGGGACGCCCTGCCCATCAAGGGGCGTACCAATACGTGGGGAGACGAAATATACTTCGGCATTCCGCTCAGTATTGCCCAGGAAAAGGGACAGGACCTGGTGGAGGTTGGCGACCTGGGCTACTGGCCGCCGGGACAGGGCTTCTGTATCTTCTTTGGCCCCACGCCGATGAGCGAAGGGGAAAAGCCCCGACCAGCCAGTCCGGTCACTGTCTTTGGCCAGGTCACCGGCGACGCTACGGTGTTCAAATCGGTTGACCCGGGCACCGAGGTGACCATCGATAAGGAAAGCCAGTAACGGCACAGAACACAAGGAGGCCGCATCTTGAGCAGCCGCGATATCCGCTTCAAAGTGGTCTTACCGCTGGCTCCTGCCGGGGAATCGGAGAAGTACCCGCAGAAGTTCCGCGAGCTGGGGGCAGAGTTCGCTGGTCAGCGCTGCGACAGCGACGATGATTTCATCGCTCTGGCCAGGGACGCCGATGCCATTATTACCGTGGGCAGCCTTCGCCCCGTGCCCCGAAATATTATTGAACATCTGGAAAACTGCCGGCTCATCAGCAATACCCAGATAGGCTACGACAGCATCGATACCTCCGCCGCCGCCGAGCGCGGGATACTGGTGACCAACGTGCCCGACTACTGCGTGGGAGAGGTGTCTGACCATGCCATGGCGCTGATTCTGGCCTGTACCCGCAAGGTTGTCCATCTGGATAGAGCTGTCCAAAAAGGCCAGTGGGGGCTTTCCGCAAGCGGCATTGAAATCCAACAGCGCCTTTGGCCGACCATGACCCAGATGGAAGGCCAGACGCTCGGCCTTTTCGGCTTCGGCAGGGTGGCACGGGCGCTTGTACCCAAAGCAAGGGGGTTCGGTCTGCGTGTCATCGCCCACGACCCGTATATAGTTCCAGAGGTTGCCCGGCAGATGGGCGTGGAAACAGTGGACTGGAAGAGCCTGCTCCACGAGTCCGACTTCATCTCCATACATGCGGCGTTAACCGCGGAGACCAAGCGTATCTTCGATCGTGACGCGTTCCAGGAAATGAAACCGACCGCCTGCCTGGTAAACACCGCCCGCGGCGGCTTCGTTGACGAAGCGGCTCTTTGCCAGGCCCTGAAAGAAGGGGCGCTGGCCATGGCGGCGCTGGATGTCATGGACCCCGAACCTCCCGACCCTCACAACCCCCTGTTCACGCTGGATAACTTTATAAGCACCGCGCATTCGGCCTTCTTTTCCCCGGCTTCCGAGGCGGAACGCTGGCACCGTCCCGTTGAGGAAGTAGCGAGAATAATGCGCGGGGAATGGCCGAAAGCCATCGTCAATCCTCAGGCCAAAGAGAAATACACTGCCCGATGGGGCCAGATGAAAGAGCCGGGTTAAGAAATCACCCGCGCTTTCCCCAGAGCAACGCCGAGGAAACAAGGGCAACGACAACCATGGTAAGCGCTATCCCGGATAATGTCATATAGAACTGGTATGTGTCAATGAGGTAGCCGATAAGCAG
>JAUWLN010000164.1 GCA_030613665.1 Dehalococcoidia bacterium | reverse complement strand
GCTTACAAAATAGCATCCTGTGTAACCTGGAATTTGAATTGTCGTTCCTGGGCCGACTTCCCGCCCGCGCAAAAATGGTTTGCCGTTGGCGAGACGGCAGCCCATCTGAAATACCTCGAAAAGAAAGGCGCCATAAAGAGCGCCTTTGAAAACAACGAGATTTTCTACTCGCTCGCCTGATAGTTATTGCCAGAGAGCAAACCCCAGCTATTTATACTTTACCTCGACCTCACTTACCTTCCAGCACTTCGCCCGGTATCTTTTTGCGCTCCATTTCATTCCTCTTTTTCAAGGTAGAATATGTGGTCACAGCAGTCGTGCCCTTCCATCAATGTCTTTGTACGCTGGAAGCCAATGGCGGGATTGAATGCTGAGGCCATGGGAGCGTCTCCCTCACACAACCAGAAACCGATATCCAGAGCGTCCAACTCGGCGAATACCTCTGCCTGCATACACCTCGTAAAACAGTAAGCCTGCCGCTTATCCGTGTCCTCGATTTTGCGCCACTCGTGGCTGCCGGCACATCCCGCTTCGAGGGCAGAGCAGAAAGCCTTCAGGGTGGTGGCACTTGCCTCGCACACCATCTTTTTACCCCTTTCAGCGGCCACCTCTTTGAAGGCATTATGGATTGCTTCTACACCTTCGTCGCCGTATTTTTTTTGAATAGCCCGAACGGTTTCCACCAGTAAGACAGCGCTGTTGAACATCTTTGAACGTAACTTCACCAGGAACGCCTTTTCAACGGCCTCGGGGATGGACTCAGATGATATCTGTTGCAACGAACTCATAATCTCCTCCTTCAGACAGTCTTGCTGTTCTTTCTCACCTATCCATTATATCAAAAGCTTTAATATCTCACTCAGTTACCTCATCGCAGGCTATAATACACCAACCCCGGGACTGAGTATGTTGTTTGGGTCGAAGACCGTTTTAATTCCACGCATCAATTCCCACATTTTTTTGTCGGGATACAGGTCAAGGTCGGGAAGCCTGATTACCCCGAGTCCGTGCTCACCGGTGATAACGCCACCCATCTTGATTGCTTCCGCATATACCTGCCTTTTTACCTCTCTGAGCAGCCCTTTTTCAACTAAATCGGCCATTAGATGGGGATGAAGATTCCCATCAGCCGCGTGACCATAGGTTGGTATCTTGATATTGAATTTGGCGGCGATTTCATCAACCTTGTCCATCATTTCTCCGATACTTGCCGGAGGCACTGTGATATCCAGCACATCGGCAATACTGTCTTTCAGCGACGAGTAGACCTCGCTCCTTATCTTCAGTATATTTGCCTGCTCCTCTCGCCTTTCGGCAATCAGGATATCGACGGCATTATTCCCCTCGCATATAGTGGATACTTTCTCCCCCTGCGTATATACCTCGTCCTCACTGTCGCCGGTCAGGATAACAATTAAAAAAGTGTTGCCTTTTTTCGCCGGCCACTCCATATTCAGCCTCTTCGCCGATATTTCAATGACGTCTCGCTCGATATACTCAATGGCAAGGGGGACTACACCGCTCTGCAATATCTGGGGAACAGTGTTAATAGCTTTATGGCGCTCATCGTACGAAATTATCAGCGTGCCGCTGCTATTGAATTTGGGGCAAAGTCGAAAAATCACCCTGGTTATCACGCCCAGAGCACCACCGCTGTTAATGAGCAGGTGCATGAGGTCGAACCCCTGGTTGTTCTTTAGCAGCTTGCCGCCGAGGTTTATTATGTCGCCGGTAGGGGTTACCACTTCGAGTCCCCTCACAAAGTTACGAATAACGCCGTACTTCACGGCCCTTGTCCCTCCGGCGTTGCAGGCGACGAGGCCCCCCACGTGCGCACCCTCGTCCCCGGGGTGAGGCGGGAAGAAAAGTCCGGCTTCTTCCACCGCTTTTAGCATGTTGCCAAACGGTACTCCCGCTCCGGCAATGACCATCAGGTTGTCTTTATCGACTTCCAGAATCCCATCGAGCCTCTCAGTCGACAGAAGTATTCCATCGGCAATCGGCACAGCACCGCCGCATATGCCTGTGCCGCCGCCCCTTACGAAAACCGGGGTTTTCTCACGATTGGCCAGTTTCAGGACCTCGGCCACTTCTTCGGCGCTTGACGGCTTGATAAGCACCACGTTTTCGGCTGGCCTGGGACGGACGGCGTCTGCCGTTTCATCGGCGAGATACCGCGCTGTCTGTTCCCTGGCCGTTATTACCCAGTCTTCTCCTACAATGGCCGCCAAATCACTGACTATGCTCATAACGGTACTCCTTTATCTTTTTTATCAACTTCGGTATCACTTCGTAGAGGTCACCGACTTTTCCATAGTCCGCAACGCGGAAGATAGGGGCCGACGGGTCTGTGTTAATCGCAATTATGGTTTCGGATGACCTCATACCGGCCAGGTGCTGCGGGCTTCCTGAAATCCCACAGGCAATGTATACTTTGGGGTTCACCGTGGTTCCACTGAATCCAACCTGATGTTCTCTCCCTATCCAGCCGTTATCCACCGGGGGTCGACTGGAACCCAGGGCGGCTCCAAGAACTTCCGCCAGCTCCGAAAGGAGCGAATAATCGTCCGCTTTCTTCAGGCCGGAGCCTCCGGATACGAGTATTTCAGCGTCAGCCAGATTGACGCCTGCCGATTTTTTATTGTGAACGAAGGATAGCAAAGAAGGTACGATTTCAGCGGCTTTCCTGATTATTTCTCCCTTCCTGTCCGTATCTCGCACGGCTCTGGGCATCACTTTGTACCTGACTGTCGCCATCTGTGGCCTTGTCCGCGTCTTGATATGAGCCAGAATATTGCCGCTAAAAGCCGGCCTGACCTGTACCAGATTACCGTGTTTATCAATCTCCAGGCCAGTGCAATCAGCGGTTAAACCGGTACCAAGCGCGGCTGCTACCCTGCTTCCCAGAGAGCGACCCCAGTAAGTAGCCCCCAGGAGGAATATATCAGGCTGCACCTCCTTGACCAGCCTGACCATGTTATGCTTGTAATTCAACAAATCGCAATCGTTGAATAACGGATGGTCAAAAAGGTACACTCTTTCCGCGCCGTAAAATATGAGCTCCCTAGCGTGGTTCTCCACCCCGTTACCCAGCAGGACAGCGGTGAGTGCGCATCGTTTTTTGTCGGCCAGTTCAATGCCTTTGCCCAGCAATTCATATGATACGGGATTAATGACGCCTTCTCGCTGTTCGACAAAAACCAGCAGCTCTCCGTTGTCACTCATTATATATCACCAGCACAATCATTCGGGCTCACCAGATGGCAAATGCGCTCTGCTACCTCGTCTACGACCTCATCAGACGCCTGCCGGAAGATTTTACCTCTTCTCCCCTCATCTGAAGGGACTATAACCTTGTAGACCTTTGTCGGTGAGCCCTGTACGCCAAATCGCGCCACGTCAGCAGTTCCGGAGAGCGCGGCAGCGCCCATCATCCGTACTGCCATTTGCCTTGCTCTAGCTCTATCCCGGAATGCCGGCAACCTGGGAATATTTATATCCTTGGTTACC
>JAUWLN010000028.1 GCA_030613665.1 Dehalococcoidia bacterium | reverse complement strand
ATGAACCTGAAGCTGACCGAGGTGAGGGTTCGGCAGTTCAGTTTATTGATGATAGCAGCGGAGAAATAGCCAAAGACGCTGAAAAGAAAACGGATAGAGTGATGCAATATGAGGAGACATTCTAGAAATGGATGCCATTGAATTAATCGCCCAGTGCCATAGCTTGGGAGCGAAATTAATCATAGAAAACGGTGCTTTGCGCGTTATGGCACCCAAACCGCTACCGGATAGCCTGAGAGCTCAGCTCCGGGAGCATAAATTGCAGGTGATAATGTGTTTGAATGCGTCCCGGCCATCAGTTTGCAGCAATCCCTTCACCCTCCACGAAACGCATGAGCACCCATGGGAGTGCGACCCAAACTCCTGCTATTGCTATCAGGAATTTGGCTATCCGCGGTTATGTCAGGGTGCACCCTGCCGTTGGGTATTCCCTACACAATAAATAAGAATAAAGGGAGAACATAAAGATGAAACAAGAATGTTCAGAAAAAAAAACCATAGTTTGCCCTTATCGGGAAAATGGGTACTGCACGTTTTGGGAGAAGTCAGCTATGGATCCCGAAGCGTGGGAAAAGGTATTTCCTGAAGACTCTGAAAATGACCTGAGGATTATTGACACGTACAGGGAGCCTTGTCTCGGATAATACGACAGACAGTAATTCTTTATTCGAGGCTTCATTGTATTGGGGAAAAGGTTGGTTATTACTAGAAGATAATAGTGACAAGAGGGAAAAATATGAAAGATTCGATACAAGAAACGAAATATCTCTGTTGGGCAGAATTCCAATGTTATTATAAATCAGACCATACCTGTACATATTGGGAACAGGTTAAAGCAATACTGTCCCTGTTACAAGAGGAACAGCATAAGGACGCAAGTTGCTGCCTAAATCTTATCAATCTTTTCCAAGAACCATGCCTTGAACTGGATGAAGAAGGGCGCAAGCGTGGTATTGGAAATATACTTAGGCCAACAGAGTGATACTGCATGATTACAGGTGCAGCTGAACCGGGAAGAGGTTGTGCCAACCAAAGCCGTCATTTATAGCCGGGTGAGCACCGAAGAACAGACAACGACCAATCAGGTTGATGTCCTCTCAACATGGGCAAAAGACCGTGAATTTGTTCTAACGGGAATTTATCAAGAGCAGGAAAGTGCCTGGCGAAGTGGCCATCAGCGAGAACTTTCCTGCCTGCTAGATGATGCCCGAAGGAGAAAATTTGATACCGTGCTAGTCTGGGCACTTGACCGGTTGTCGCGGGAAGGCCCGCTCGCAATCCTCACACTGGTGAACAGGCTGAAAACATGTGGAGTTAAAGTAATATCTTATCAGGAAAGCTGGACAGAGGCTCCTGGTGAACTAGGAGAGCTCCTATACGCTCTCTCCGGATGGGTGGCTCGCATGGAAAGCGAGCGTAGAAGCGAGAGGACAAGGGCTGGTTTGGCTAGGGTTAAAGCCCAAGGTAAAACACTCGGTAGGCCACCTGATTCCAGAGATAAAAGGAAAAGGAGGAAAAGAAGATGTCTTACTGTGTTTTAGACCTTGATAAAATTGGTCAAGAGTAGATATGGACTCATACAGAGACTGTTCCTAGACCTTCGTATGGAACCGTCTATAAATTCAAATAAGGAGTAGATTAATGGGAAAGCTAGATGATATTAGACAGAGACTTACGGCTGGTAATTCACCCAAGCAGCTTATTGATGAGGGTTACGCTAAATCCTCGGTATTCAATGAAGCTAAAAAGCTCAGGACTACCAAAACTGGTTTGCCGGATTTGCCAGTATCAGACGAACTACAGGAACTTCGACAAAAGAGGGATATGATTAAGCTACAAAAGGAGATTGCTGAGCTTGAGGCCACCAAAGAAAAGCTACCGGAGCGGCTAACTGCCCTCGAGAACAAGGTAGCCAAGTTGGAGTCTATAGTAAATAATGCCGTGGATACTGCACTACTTATTTGCCTAGAGGAGGCTGGGTGGGATCGTGAAGAGGCTAGGGAGTATGCTGACGGCTGGGTAGGGAAAAACATAAAAGGTTAATAGCGTTCCTTTTTAGCTTACTATCTCTGAAAGGATTATTTCTTGTTAACAATCAACAATATGTATATAATTGCCCTAATCGAAAAATCTCCCTTTTCCATTGCTCAATCAATACCCTAGTCTTCAAGTGTGGTAATTATCTCTCGGCTCAATAATTCGTCCGGTAGCTTGCCATTAAAGGATTCAATATAACCATTCTCCCAGGCGCAGCCAATATTACTTGACCCGAGTAGATACCTCAGGCACTTCTATCTCTTGCGAGCGCTAATAGCAGTGAATCCAGACGATTTCTGATATGCCAAAAGAGGACGTTCGAGATGGTAAAAGTTTTGCCCCGGAGGTTGAAATAAGATGGAACGATATTCAATCACGTCAAAACAACATTGCTGCAGTAACTTGTCCACCTCATCTTTCGAAAGGAATCGCGCTTTGCTCCATATGGGATGTCCTTCCCTTGCCTCAGCAGCATAGGATTCTGCCCACGGGCTATCTCTGAGAATCAGTCCTAGCACAAGTCCACCTTTGTGCATAAGCACTCTTGATGCCTCTCGTAACACACTAAGCGGGTTGTTTACAAAACACAGGGCTAAGGCTATTAGAACGCCTCCGAAGATACCATCTGGGAATGGGAGTTTCTCCCCACTGGCTCTCTTCACCTTGATACTCCTTGCATTGGCTTTCTTCAGGAGGGCCAGTGCGGGGTCTACTCCATACTCTACCCCGAGTGCCTGCGCGAATCGCCCTGACCCCACACCAACCTCCAGATAAGGTCGGTGATAGCTTTTCAAAAGAGACTGCAGGCACTCCACTTCCATAGTAAAAATAGTGGCGCCAAGTTTGCTATCAAACCACGCGTCATATTCGTCAGCATGAGCGTTGAAAGCTCGATACGACATTTCCAATCATCCTCTAACCTAGCGGTACCGGCTTAAGGTAGACCCTCCAAGCGTAAATAGCAGCAACTACTATCAATTAGTTACTATCTCATAATGTGACTTTTTTCTCGATTTCAAGGTGTTGGTCTATTCTCTGGTAGTTCTTTCGCTAAAGACGATAAACCAAAATAAGCCATACTTCAAGGTAAAAACTCGTTGGTGAAGGCATCAAAGACAGAGATGGGGGCTGACAGAATGCCGTGTTTGACCATCCAATCAGCGTAGTCCTGCCAGCCACTTTCTTTCTGTTCACCCCAACGCGGTGCATCCGCTTGATAATATTTCGAAAGCCAATCCTGACTTGCTTTGACGAGTTCAGGTACGGCGGCAAGCAGAAGCTCGGCAGCCTCGCCCGGATTCTGTATCGCGAAATCATACCCGCGTGAGAGAGCTTCCATGAAGGCTTTGACGACTTCCGGTTTATTGGCGATGATGTCCTCGCTGGCGATCACGACCGGGGTATAGTAGTCAGGAATGCAATCAAAGTAGTCTTTCATCATCACCACATTGAGATCGACGCCCTGTTGTTGTGCCTGAAAACCCTGCCAGCCGTAGAAAATCCATGCCATATCGATCTGATCTTCAGCGATCAAGGCCAATGGGTCGGCCCAACCTGTATTCACTATCTCAAGCTGGCTGAAGTCGCCACCCGCGCAGTTCATCAGAACTTCAAGCGTGGGAGCCTCAAACGGTGAACCCCATGCTCCATAACGTAGACCCTCAAAATCGGCGGGGCTGGCAACGTTCAGATCAGCGGCAGAGGCAAAACCGGAGGTGTTATGCTGGAGCACTGCCGCGATAGAAACGACGGGCACATCATCAGCGCGTGCGAGAGTGATCATTTCTTGATGACTGATGCCAAAATCGGCGGTACCGCTGGCGACTGCGGTTTCAGGGTATACTTCGCCGGGTTGGATGATCTCAACCGCAAGGCCGGCTTCTTCAAAATAACCGTTTGCTTCCGCCACAAAGATTCCGGTGTGATTGGTGTTTGGGACCCAATCTAACATGAACGTAACCGGGATGAGCTCCTCATCTGCGGGGCTTCCGCAGGCAGTGGTTATCAGTGCGATGATCAGCAGTAGCAGTACGATGATTAAAGACAAACGTTTCATATCATATTCCTCCTTAGTTTAATAAATACCAGGCCCGTCCCATTGCTCCGTTCGTTGTGTAGAGTAGTACCAGGGCAGGGCTAACCGTTCGATGCCGAAGACCAGCATGAACAGGGCTATACTCAATAGTGACGTGATGAACATGGCAGCGAATACCTGATCGGTTGCCAGCGCGTTTTTAGATCGGAGCATATACAGCCCCAATCCGGGAGAACCGCCCACCCATTCCCCGATGGTTGCCGCAACCACGCTATAGGTTACGGCCAACCGCAGGCCAGAAAAGAACGATGGCAAAGCCGAAGGCATACGAACCATTCGCCAGATTTGTTTTTTGCTTGCCTTCATCGCTCGGAGCAGAGCGATTAACTCCGGTTCTGAGGATGTCAGGCCATCAGCGGTACTAACCGCCAACGGGAAGAAGCAAAATAACACCACTATAAAGATCGTGGGTGTTACACCAAATCCAAACCAGATGATCATGATCGGTGCAATAGCCAGTATCTGGATGGTTTGTGACACGACCAGAATCGGATATAGGGCACGATGTACCAGAGGCCAGAAATCCATCAGGGCGGCGATCCCGACCCCCGCTATGAGAGCCAATACCAACCCGATCCCGGTCGCCAGCAGCGTGGTGCCGATGGCGTTCAGCAAAAGATCTCGTGTTTCCCATCCAGCCTGGATAACATCAAGCGGAGTGGGCAGGATAAACGAACTCAATCCGCTGACCTTAGCTACGAAATACCAGCCGATGATCAGGATGGCGATCAATGCGGTGGGAGGTACGATATCTCTGCGCCAGTTCATGAATCGACCTTTCGATATTTACCGACTTTTCCCTCAATCGAGGTGCCTTCCAGTGCGTCAGCGATCTTGATGATGGTTACTACTTTGCCCGCACCCGCTTCAAAACAAGCGCGGTGCGCAGATTTTGCCACCTCAAGCAGTTGGTCCAGATCATCGCCTTCCAAGGTCGTTTCCAGTGGCCCGACCTCATACTTTACGCCGCTGGCCTGAATGGCTTCTATTGCCTTATCGACGATGGGGTAGACATCCTCAACCAGAGGCAAGACCTGCACACCGACGTTCATGGTTCGTTTTTCTATCATAACGTTTCTCTCCTTTCTCATGACCTGCCGGGGGTATGGATCGCCAGAAGAAAACCCTCTGATAACTTGATATGGACGGATGGCTCTTCCAGCAGGTTACTTATTCCCCGTGCTGAGCCAAAGGTGAGGTCTTCATCCTTGAGGGAATATTTCAATCCCTTCGTCGTGATGCCTGAGGCATCACCACTCAGTGGCATCAATGAGACCGTATCTCCGGGATACCCGGAAATATCTTCACCCGGCGGCTTGATGACCCATCCCGTTTGTTCCCCATGCCACACTTCAATTCTGCATGAACTAAGGCTTGCATGAGTTATCAGCAGGATGTTAGCGATGGTCATATCCATACGCCCACCCATTACGCCAACCATTACGATCTGATTGGCCCCCTGTTCCTTAGCATAAAGAAGCGCCAATTCAAGATCGGTTTCATCTTTTCCTGACGGATGGGAGACAAATTCAGTGTTACCGATGTCCTGTTCCTCTAAATCTGAGAGCGAATCCAGATCGCCGATGATCGCATCAAGGGTGACATTGAGGGTATAGGCATAACGTGCGCCCCCATCCGCGCCGAGCACCAGATCAAATGTTTCGGCGCGGATTCTGCCTCGCAGGACATCGGGTTTATATAATTCGCCATTGGCCAGTATTAAAGCTTTCATCGGGCTTACTCCACATGCAAAAAGCTACCCTGATTAGAGGGTAGCCCTGTGTTTTGCCATGTTCTTATTCCCTCCGCCGGTATTACCCGGATCAGGTTCTCTGGGTCGACGTGGGTGATCACGCTCTATGATCAAGCACATCTTCTCAGCCTGGTTCCCCCAAGCTCCCCGTCACTATAAAGTTGTTAACGTAAATTCAGTATAACGCTTTCACCATGCCTCTGTAAAGAGCTGGTAATGGCTAACAAGTATCTGAACAGTATATTGATTGGTACCGGTACCAGATTTTCCTTGAATATTTGTGCTGGTCGATATCCTTCAGTAAAGAGAGCGAATGCCTGCTGTCTTGCCGAACGGCCGTACTCATCTCTTATTATTGGATACTCCCTCGGCTTATGAAATATTTTGAGCATGATTTGCCCCCTTTATTTTCAGTTCCAGTCTAACATTAAAACTGGACTCCTTTTCGGGGGGCAGGCCAGTGACATCACTGGAATTAGTTCTAGTAGTTCACTTTATCTATTCCCTTTAGACCGAGAATCTCCCTGGCCTCGTCTGGCGTAGCGATATCAAGGCTTAGTTCCTTTGCAATATGGATGATTTTTTCTACCTGGTCTGCATTACACGTTGCTAAAGTTCCCTTTCCGGCATAAAGACTATCCTCCATGCCAACCCTGACATTGCCTCCTAAAGTCAGGGCCATTGCGCACAGCGAAAGCTGGTATCGGCCAACTCCCAACACCTGCCACATAAAATTGTCGCTAAAGTAACGCTTCGCCGTTTCGGACAAGTACATTAGAGTATGAGGAGTTGGAGGTAGGCCTCCCATGGGGCCAAGCACAAAAGTCATCCAGATGGGCCTCGTCTTGATATATCCTTTCCTGACCAGGTAATCCACGTTGCCAATAAAACCCGAGTCCCAGATTTCTGCTTCAGGCTTTGTACCACACTCTTCAAAAATCTGGGCATATTCTTTCATAGTTTTAAATGTGTACGCAAAAACAACGTCTTCTGTCGCCCTTAAATACGGCTCTTCCCAATCAAACTTCCATTCCGTTATCTTACTTTGCTCAGGAATTTCGTGAAGGCCGATATTTATGGACCCAGCGTTGAATGACGCTATTTCAGGTTTCAGGTTAGTTATGACTCTCAACCTTTCTTCAATACTTGTCGTCCCCAGGCCGCCACCTGTGGTTACCCCAACAACGACATTGCACTTGCCTTTTATTTTAGTTAATACCTGGCGATAGAGTTCTACATCCGGACTGGGTCGTCCGGTTTCCGGGTCACGCACGTGAACATGAACCATGGAAGCCCCGGCTTCATAAGCACCAATGGCGTTATCCGCAATCTGGTCAGGTGTGATGGGCAAATAGGGACTCATGCTAGGTGTGTGTACACTTCCGGTTATAGCGGCGGTGACGATTACTTTCGGCATAGCAATTTATTCCTTTCCGATTATTTAGTGCTTCTAAGTCCTCTAGTTATAAAAATCTAACCCATATTTACTGGTTAAACATATTATATCAAATTATCCTCTACCCCCACTTGCAAACCCTCCAAAACGCGCCATAATACATGGTACAGGCTTGAAAGAAGGAGAAAAAATGATGGTGGGGTTGAGTGTAGGCCGTACAGGTCTCGAACCTGTGACACCCCGATTAAAAGATACAAGAGGTTTATCCCTGAGAGTAACAAAGAGTAAAGCCTAATACTCTAGAATATTGAATTTAGCTTCAGGTGGTACTTTTTAGTACCACCTTATCATTTAACGTGGTGAAAAGTTCGTTAGAAAAAATGTTAGCAAAATGATTGTGCGAGGTGCCGGGGCACCTTTACGAGGAAGACCAGGTTTTCGCCTCGCCACTCGTGGACCCCCTTAAATGCGGCCCGGTAGATGCGGAGCGTGGACGGGCCGTAGCCATGCTTGCGAAGGTGGGCGAGGAACAGCTTTGAAGCTTCGAGTGACGGCTTATCACCGGCAAGGTATTTCTGGTAAAGGAGGAGAACACCGCGGTAGCGGTAGGCGGTGCGCTTGGAGATAGCGCGCTGGAAGAGACCGAACTTCTCGTACGTCGCGATATCGCCGGACAACTCGCCGGTCAGCGGCTCTTCCTTGCGGGCTTTTCTGCGGGGACTTATCTCGGGTCTCACTTGCGCTGGGGGCGGGGGATGGATTAGAATGCCCCCAAGGGAATTCGAATCCCTGTTGCCGGCTTGAAAGGCCGGTGTCCTAGGCCTCTAGACGATGGGGGCATACGAGCCAAGTATAGCAGAAACAGGCTCGGCGGGCAAATGGCGGCTGGCTTTCCCCTTCATTATATCGGGAATAAACCGGGTACTATGGAAGCTAAATCTGCTGAATCAATAAAAAAATCCAGGCAGAGACGACTTCTCTTCGTGGTCGCTCTCCTGCTCGTTATCGCCGCTGTCGTTTCCCTGCAGCTCGTCTACGGACGCCACCCGGAAAGGCTGGCCGAGTTCAAGGCGCATTTCTACTGGGGGGCGTTTCTTGTCAGCCTCATTGGCAACGCCACCATTATCTTCCCGGGCGCCGTTCTGGTGATACTGTCCAATCTGGGAATTTTAATCTACAGCAGCGCCGGATTGGCTGGCCCGATACTCGTTGGCCTTATGGGAGGAATTGGGGCAGCCATCGGCGAGACCACCGGCTACATTGCCGGCTACAGCGGACGGGAGATTGTGGAACGGAGGAAGGTGTTCGGAAGGATAGAAGAGGGAGTGAGGAAATGGGGAGCACTGGCCGTATTCTTTTTTTCACTGCTGCCGTTCGTCTTTGACCTGGTGGGGATTGCCGCCGGGATACTCCGTTTCCCTTTCTGGAAATTCATCCTCATCTGTGGGCTGGGCAGGACGATACTGTACGTCGTTTTTGTAACGCTGGCGGCTATGGGCTGGAGGGCAATCTTTCCCTTCTTCGGTTAGCGCCATTCCCTGATTTTCAGAAGCAGCAATGAGCCCACTACAAAATAGGCGAAACATGCCCCCAGCATCACCTGGTAACCCAGTCCAGCGCCATAATGGTTGAAATAGTCAATCACCGGTCCGATGAGACGGGCCAGGGCCGCACCGCCGGCGGTCGCCAGGTTGGTCAGGCCGAGATAACGTGCCTCTTCACCGCCGGGCACAAGGTCGGTGGCCAGAGCCCAGTTGGAACTCATGAAGGCCCCGGTGCCGAGGCCGATAATGACCCCGCCGGCAATGATAATGCCATAGCCGGTGGCGAAAAAGATAACCAGTACCCCGGCGGCACCCAGAAGGCCGGAGGTGATGACTACCGGGCGGCGCCCGATTTTATCGGAAAACCTCCCTGCGGGATAAACGGCAATAAGCATCCCGATACCCGCGGCAATAAGCAGGTCGGCAGTGGCCGTTGCCGGGTTGACCAGGCCCACCACGTCCCTCAGGTAAAAGAGGGCGAACGTCTGGATGGTCGCCAGCGCCATGAAAACAAGAAGGCGCGAGACAAGGAAGATAATGAAATCCTGGTCTTTCTTGACGTCAAATCTGAAACTGTGGACAAGGGTTTGCCACATGGGCGGCTCATTCGTGACTCTTCTAACGGATGGCTCCTTCACCGTTATTACCGTGGCCAGCATGGCTCCCAGAAGAACGGCTGCCAGCGCCCCGAGCGCGAGCCAGAGCCACAGGGCACCCTCGCCGGGGGTGTAATTCCCCATGAAATGGCCGACGAGTCTTACCAGGGTGATGCCGCCGATTATTTCGAGCAGGCTTTTAACACCGGAGGCAAGTCCTTTCCTGCCCTGCGGGACAAGGTCGGGGATGAATGCCTGGTACGGCCCCTGTGCCGTGTTAATGCTTACCTGCAGCAGGCAGTAGATAATGAACAGGGCAATATAACCCTGGAAAAGGCCTATTCCCGGTAGCAGCAGGATACCGAGCAGGCTGCCTATCAAAATATAAGGTTGCCTCCGGCCCCATTTGAATCCGTAGCGGTCGCTTATCGCGCCGGCTATCGGCTGGACAATCATCGCCAGGAGCAGGCCGATGAAGGTGAGCAGACCGAGGCGGGTATTTTTTTCCGTCTCCGCAACCATGTCCAGCAGCCGAAGCGGTAGCACAATACTGTGCAAGCTGCTCCAGAGGGCAGCCAGGGCAAAGCCAAAGACGGTTATTTTAACGTAATCAAAGCGTTTGAAGTTATTTTTCACTGTTCTAAAGCATAACAGAGCGGGTATCGACAGGCAATCATTGCTGTAATTGACATAATATAGATATCGATAAGATAACTTTATCAAGTCTGTTTCACGTTGTATAATCAGGAACATAATGGGACGACAGCCGCTGGTCGAGGAGATATATACCCCATTAACCGCTTCTCAGCTTTTCCATGCTTTCAAAAACCATCCTTATAGCTGTTTTCTGGACAGCGGTATGGACCCGGGACGGCTGGGGCGCTATTCGTTCATCAGCAGCAACCCTTTCCTCGTTCTGAAGAGCCGCGGCGATGAAGTGGCACTCCTGAAAGGTAATAAAAAAGAGGTCAGGCATGGCAATCCTTTTGACGTCGTCGGGGAACTGCTGGACAGATACTATCTGGATGACTGTCCGCCTGAGATACCCTTTGCCGGTGGTGCGATTGGCTATTTCAGTTACGACCTCTGCCATTTCATCGAACGCCTGCCGACGACGGCTGTTGACGACCTGCAGCTTCCGGAATGTTATCTGGCCTTCTACGATGCCGCCGTTGTCGTTGACCACGGCAGGGGAAGAAGCTACCTGGTAGCCACCGGGTTCCCTGAGCTGGAAGAAAGTAAAAGGGTAAAGAAAGCCGGGGAAACATTGAGGCAGTTAAAGAACCTCTTAACCGATTCCGTCCGGTTTCCCGAAGCACCGGCGCGCGATTTTGTTGATGAAGGCACCGTGTTGAAATCAAATTTTTCCCGGGAAGAATACCTCAGGGCAGTGGCGAGGGCCCGTGAATACATCTGTGCCGGCGACATATTCCAGGTTAACCTGTCCCAGCGCTTTGAAGCTGACCTTAATGTTTCGCCCTATGAGCTGCATCAGCGACTGCGCCGCATAAACCCGGCCTCCTTTGCCTCCTGCCTCAATTTTGAAGACGTGAGCATTGTTGGGGCCTCGCCGGAGCGGTTTCTCAAGGTTCAGGGCGACTGGGTGGAGACCCGCCCTATCAAAGGAACGCGCCCGAGAGGTAAGACGGAAGCAGAAGACAAAACCCTGGCACAGGAACTGCTCTCCAGTGAGAAGGACCGCGCGGAAAATATAATGATTGTCGACCTTGAGCGCAACGATATCGGCCGGGTATGCCGCTACGGCACGGTTAGAGTGACCGAAACGGCGATTCTGGAGACGTTTCCCATCGTTTTCCACCTGACATCGACCGTCGTGGGCAGGTTATCTCCGGGCAAAGGGCGGATTGACTTGCTGAAGGCCACGTTTCCCGGCGGTTCCATCACCGGCGCACCGAAGGTGAGGGCCATGGAAATCATCGACGAGTTGGAGCCTACCAGGCGCAGCGTCTATACCGGCTCGATTGGCTATCTGAGCTTCGCCGGTGGCATGGACCTGAACATCGTTATCCGGACAATCATAGTAAAGAATGGCCGGGCTTACTTTCAGGTAGGCGGCGGCATTGTCTATGATTCCGAACCCGAGGCGGAGTATCAGGAAACGCTGGACAAAGGGAAAGCGCTCATTCAGGCGCTCAAATTATCCCCGCAGGTGGCAGTGGAGGCAGCGCCGTGATTCTGGTCATCGATAACTACGATTCATTCACCTATAACCTGGTCCAGTACCTGGGGGAGCTGGGCTGGGAGCCTGTGGCCTACCGCAACGACCGCATCACGCTGGAACAGGTTCAGGACATGGCACCGAGCCATATTATCATCTCACCCGGCCCCTGCACACCTCTGGAAGCGGGTATTTCCAACGATGTCGTCTGGCATTTCCGGGGTAAAATCCCCATTCTGGGAGTATGCCTGGGACATCAGTGCATCGGGCATGTGTACGGCGGTATAATCCAGCGGGCTATAGTCCCGGTGCACGGTAAAACCTCACCCATCTACCACGATGGCGATACCGTATTCAAAGGACTGCCATCACCACTGGTGGGGGGTAGATATCACTCGCTGGTGGTTGGTATGGAGAGCATGCCGAATTCACTTGAAATCTCGGCTCGAACCGAAGAGGGAGAGATAATGGGAGTGAGGAACCGGGGTGACGTGGTGGAGGGCATCCAGTTCCACCCGGAATCCATCCTCACCGAAAAGGGTTACGATATACTGGCCAATTTTCTGAGTCTGCCCGGACCTCCACGGGCAGCGGGGGAAGAGAACTGATGGAGGAACTCGTCTGCCTTAACGGCTCTCTGCTGCCCCGTTCCAAAGCCAGAATATCGGCGTTTGACTATGGTTTTCTATATGGCTATGGACTGTTCGAGACCATGCGTGCCTATAACGGAAAGATATTTCTGCTGGGCAGGCACTTAAAGAGATTGTTTGAATCGGCGGAGCTGATTGGGCTGGACAGCGCGCTGGCTGATACCGACCTCGAACAGGCCTGTTTCGATGTCCTGAAAGCCAATAACCTGAAGGACGCCCGTATGCGACTTACCGTCACCAGGGGTGATGCCGGAGCTTTTCCGGGCACGAAGCAGGACGCTGTCGCCTCCGTGCTGATTACCGCGACCGCCTATACGCCGCTTCCTGCCGAAGCCTATGAAAAAGGTTACAGAGCGCTTATTTCCAGTTTCCGCCGCGATAGCGGGTCGCTGCTATCAGGCTTGAAGAGTACCAGTTACCTGCTCAGTGTGCTGGCGAAGAAGGAGGCGGTAACCGCCGGAACGGACGAGGCACTGCTCCTCAATGAGCGCGGCTCTATTGCCGAAGGCAGCATCAGCAATGTTTTTTTTATCAAGCAGGGTGAATTATTCACGCCAACGGTAGAAAGCGGCATACTGCCCGGCATTACCAGGGAGACGGTATTGGAACTGGCCACAGGCTCAAAAATCAGGGCTACCGAGGCTGATATCGGGGCAGAGGACTTACCGCGCTTTGACGAGGCTTTCCTGACCAACTCAGTGCTGGAGATAATGCCGCTCGTGGCGGTCAGGGACAAAGCAGGCAAAACGGTTAGCTTCGGCTCGGGAAAGCCGGGCGAGACCACGCAGCGTCTAATGTCGGCTTACCGGGAGATGGTGGCGCAAGAGACCGCATAGCGCTATTTTACGGGTAAATCGCAGGGGATTCTAGGCCGGTGGTCTCCGGCAGCCCCAGCATCAGGTTCATGTTCTGTATCGCTTGCCCCGCCGCACCCTTCACCAGGTTGTCGATGGCGCTGATAACGATGAGCCGGCCGGTCCTCTCGTCGATGGTGGGGTAGACCAGGCAGAAATTGTTGCCCCAGGTGTGCTTGGTGTGGGGCGGCGACTCGGTCACTTCGGTGAACGGTTCATTTTGATAGAAATCAAGGTAGAGTTTGCGCAGTTCCGTCTTCCCCTTTTCCCCTCCGGCGATTTTGCCGGCGGCCAGAGGCGCATAGACGGTGGTCAATATGCCGCGGGTCATCGGTATCAGGTGCGGGACGAAGGTGACCGACGGCTCTTTCAGGCCGAGCAGCTTCAATTCCTGCGTTATCTCGGGCAGGTGGCGGTGTCCGCCCAGCGCATAGGCGGTGGCGTCTTCGTTAACCTCGGAGTAGTGGGTGGTCAGGCTGAGACTTCGCCCCGTCCCGGACACCCCCGACTTGCTGTCGATGATGACATCTGCTTCAATGATGCCGGCTTTTATCGCCGGCGCGAGGGCTAAAATGGCACCGGTGGGGTAACAGCCCGGGTTGGCCACGAGCTGCGCTTTGGCAATTTTTTCGCGGTAGAGCTCGGGCAGCCCGTAGGCGACTTTGCCGAGTAGCTCAGGGGCGGGATGGTCGAAATCGTACCAGCGCGGGTAATCTCCGGCGTCGTTGAGTCGGAAATCGGCGCTGATGTCGACGACCCTGATACTTTTTTTGACAAGCGGCAATATCACCCCGGCGCTTTCCTTGTGGGGCATCGCCGAGAAAGCAATGTCGACCTCGCCGAGCGCCGCCTCTATGGTGAGGCCGAGCCGGTTCAGGTGGGGGAAGACCGCCCCCAGCTTTTGCCCCGCCGCGCTGCGCCCGGTGACCGAGGTTAGCTCGACCTCCGGGTGCTGGTAGAGCAGTCGCGCCAGCTCCACGCCGGCGTAGCCGGTAACATTGATGATGCCCGCTTTTGCTTTGCTCATTCTTCCATAATCCAGCAGTGGTTGCAGAGGTTGGCGCCGTAGGCGAGCTCCTTGTCCCTGACCATTTTTATCTTCGGGTTTATCAGGGTTGCGGTACCGTAATCCGAGTCGCAGTATTTCTGGCAAATCTCGGGGACACCCATTTCTTTGCAGACGTCATACTGCGGGCATCCGGTGAACTCAATGCAGAGTCGCTTCGGCGTCGCCTCGACGACCTTCAGCTCCGCCCTGATTTTCTCCTGTTCCCTGAACCACTCGCCCATCACCTTGAGCGTGTCCTCGGGAGGTACGCCTTCAAGGCGGCCTTTCCAGTTATCGGCGCCGTATTTTACCCACGCTTTTTCGATTATCGCCAGCGCCTTCTCCTTGCCCAGCGCATCCATGAACTCTCTGGCAAAGTAGACGGCCAGCCTGAGTTGCTCTCTTACCAGTTTCAATCTTTCCTCGTAGTCTGCCAATGTTTTCTCCTTTCCCTGCTCGTTGAGCGCGGGCAGGGGTTTATAATCTGGCTGCCGAGCCAGGATTCGAAC
>JAUWLN010000196.1 GCA_030613665.1 Dehalococcoidia bacterium | reverse complement strand
GTCGTTGCTCGGGGAACATTGGGAGAGGATCGATTGATTTCGGCATATCATAAGCATATCACAATATCTACTGTATGTCAAGTTATTAGTGAGACAGTAGACTAGAGAAAAATTATAGTTATAGTCTTTACCATGTTTTTCAGGGTCATTAATTTTTGCAATCTGTAAAACCCAATTGTGATGTAAAATGGTGCCAAATCTTGCCCATATGCCGCTCTTATCATCAATTTTATATTCACACATAATTTTATACATTTGCAAACATTCATAGGCTGAGATGCAGAGGCTTGAAAATGATTCGGCTGTTTTTCCCATCATTACCATATCCTCATTATCTTTACTCCCACTCTATGGTTGATGGCGGCTTGGAGGTTATATCCAGGACGACGCGGTTTACCTCTGGCACCTCATTGACAAGGCGATTGGATATCCGCGACAGCACATCGTAGGGCATGCGCGCCCAGTCCGCCGTCATGGCGTCTTCACTGGTCACGGCACGGATGGCAATCACGTGGCCATACGTCCGGTAGTCGCCCATCACGCCCACGCTGTGTATGCCAGGAAGGATGGCGAAACTCTGCCAGAGCTTATGGTAAAGCTTCGCTTTTTTAATCTCATTCATGACGATGAAGTCGGCGCTGCGCAAAATCTCCAGTTTTTCCCTGGTTACTTCCCCGATGATGCGTATAGCCAGCCCGGGGCCGGGGAAAGGCTGTCGCCAGACCATTTCTTCGGGAAGACCAAGCTCCAGCCCGACCAAGCGCACCTCGTCTTTGAAGAGGTAGCGCAGCGGCTCAAGGAGTTTCAGTGTCATCCTGGCCGGCAGGCCGCCGACGTTGTGATGGGTCTTTATTTTGGCGGAGACGCTGCTCACCGAGGAAACGCTTTCGATAACATCAGGATAAAGGGTCCCCTGGGCAAGAAAATCAACCTTGCCCACTTTTTTCGCCTCTTTCTCAAAGACGCGGATGAACTCCTTGCCTATGACTTTGCGTTTCATTTCAGGGTCGATGACGCCTTTCAGGCGGGCGAGGAACCGCTTGCTGGCGTCGACATACTGGATATTCATCCCCAGGTTTTCCCGGAATACCTTGAGCGTTCTTTCCGCTTCCTCGCGGCGCAGTAACGCGTTATTGACAAAGATGCAGGTCAGCTGGTCTCCAATCGCGCGATGGATGAGAGTGGCGACTATTGCCGAATCGACTCCTCCAGATAGCGCGCAAATGACCTTACCGTCGCCCACGCTCTCCTTTATACGGGCGATGCTGTCATTGATAAAACTGCCCATTGTCCAGTTGCCCTTGCAGCCACATACCCGGGACACAAAATTGTGCAGTATCGTTTTACCTTCCGGGGTGTGGGCAACCTCGGGGTGGAACTGGAGGCCGAAGATGCCGTCGTTATTGCTCATAACGGCAACCGGCGAGTTTTCTGTATAGGCAATGGCGGTGAAACCGGGTGGCATCTCTTCGATTTTGTCGCCGTGGCTCATCCAGACCGGTGTGGATTCGGGTAAATCGGCGAACAGTGATGAATCGAGACTGCTCAGGTGAAGGACGGCGTGGCCGTACTCGCGTTTTGTTCCGGAGGCCACTTTGCCGCCCAGTTGCCTGGTGATAACGCCCATGCCGTAGCAGATACCGAGCACCGGCAGATGGCTTTCATAGATATAAGATGGCGCCAGTGGTGCGTCGGAATCGTAAACGCTCCTGGGTCCTCCGGAAAGAATAAAACCCCGGGGATTGAGCGGGGCTATCTTTTCCCAGGGGGCATCGTGAGGCACCATCTCACAGTAGACCTGGCACTCTCGCACGCGGCGGGCAATCAGCATACTATACTGGGAACCGAAGTCAACAACGATGATTGCTTCACGTTCGGCCCCGGAAACCGCTTCCTCAGTTACCGACGGCTGTTCCCCGCCTATCTCTTTGGCAATTTCCAGATAAGTGGAGACTTCAATGTCGTCGGTGGTTGCGATGCGGAGGCTTTTATCTGCAGCCGGTTTTGCCTTCCTCGTTCCCATGTTTATAGAACACAGATTACCATTATGATATACTACCGTCAAGAGGAAAAAACAGGTTACTGTCATACGATGTCAGCCTCAAAATCTACTGAATTAGCGCACGTTTTTTTCAGCGGTAGCCCGGCAGCCACGCTTCGTTTTGGCAGGCGACTGGGTGAAAAAATAGCCGCGGGCAGTGTTATCGCTTTGGTTGGTGAGCTTGGCTGCGGCAAGACGCTTTTCGCCCGGGGCCTGTGTGCCGGCCTGGGCGTTCCGGAAAATGAGGTCAACAGCCCCACCTTTGCCTTTGTAAATGAATACAGAGGGAGACTTCCCGTGTATCACGTTGACCTGTATCGTATCGACGATATTGAAAGCGGGTTGGAAATCGGAATGCTCGATTACCTGGCCCGGGCAGAGGCGGGCGTCATCGTGCTGGAGTGGGCGGAAAAAGTGCTGGCTCTTCTGCCGGAGGACTATCTGCAGGTGAAGTTTGAAGTGCTG
>JAUWLN010000047.1 GCA_030613665.1 Dehalococcoidia bacterium | reverse complement strand
GTACACGGCCAGCTTATGTATCTCCCCGTCTTCACCCGCCCTGAGATGAATGAGGCGAGCGTTCTGTCCCAGTTCATAAATTACCCTATCCACAGGATCGTGAACCCTGGTATAAACGTCAACCCGATGCCCCTGCCTGCCCAGCTCGCGCGCCAGCTCCAGAACATAGACGCTCATACCGCCGGTGTCTCTGGTGCCCAGCCTGCCCACCGGGCAGCTATGTGCGCTGAGCATGGCAATCCTGAGCGGCTTTTCGTTGTGCAAAATACGCTTCTCCCTGGCCTCTCTATCCAATCATCATCCGGCAGTTGTACAGTTTGACCTCACTGCCCCCCAGCTGGTATTTATACTTCTCAGCGCCCTTCAGAAAGTCCCATTTCCTCCTGCCCAGAGCTATGCTCTCTTTTATACAGAGCACTTTGGAAAGCAAACCGGCGCTCAGCGAATTATACTGCGGGTCGAAGGCGCTGTTATACAAGTACAGTGCCTGGTGATAATCAAAGCCCATAATCATTGCCGCGGGGTGTGATTCCACCTCAAGGATACCATATCGCAGCAATTTAATCTCCGTCATGGCCTGAGCTATCGAGTGAAAAAACGTTTCCATTTGCGGCGTCATGAAATCAGCCTTTTCTTCACGACTCAAGGAAAATAGCTCTAAGAAGCTATCAGTCAGGCCACTGACATCCTGCGAAGTGACCTCGTGGCAACGATAGTGCACATCGTCGGCTCCCCACAGTCTTCTCAGCTTGCGCCTCACTTCGTGGCGCTGTTTCTTGTCCAGTCCGTCAAGATATTCCTCCCACGTACCCGGCAGGTCCATCTCCACGGTAACATCAGCTTCCTGGCAAATGACATCACCGCCGCGGTTTTTCACCACATCCACCAGACTGGTAATCACGGTTGAGTCCGGCCTCACCGGATTCAAGTCGAGCTGATTAACACCTTTTCCGGCGAGCTCATCAAGCAGCGCACCGAAAAACTCGGTCTCTCTCCCGGGCACGATGACGAAGTCCTGGTAATCGCAGACGTCCGGGCTGCCCACAAAGCAGGCTTCCCCGCCTCTCAGTTGCAGCGGAGCGATGCCGATAATATCCGCCCCATCCCGCACCGCCGCCAGGTATAATTCTGTCCCCGGCTGAAAAGTGCGCCACCAGACTTCAAGCCATGCCGGCAAAACAAAAATTGAACCCCACTTCAACCCGGAACCGGATTCATTCCAGTATGAAGTGAGGCGGTCAAAACTCTCCTGAGTGACGGTAAAACTCATGCTATCGAATTAAAGTGTATCACCTTGTCAGCCTCAAAATCAATTCAAGTGGAGCAACTTATTTCCTCAGCTTTAAATCAACCTTCAGGCTACTCGCTAATTGATTGAATGCTTCCCTGACGATTCCTGCTTTCTGTTTGATATCCAAATCACCGGACATCTTGGCTTCAGCACTGGCCAGCGCTTCTTTCAATCTATCCACAGGTATCAACTGGCAGCTCATACAGTAGAACTGCTTGGAGCGGCCTTCATTGTAATTATCAAGCAGGTACTGCAGAAACGCCACCCTGGCTTCCTCCAGACGGATGAACTCATCAAAGCCATTATCCCTTATGAAGGCGAAATTGGCCGGAACCGGCTTATAGGAAATGAATGAATCTCTGTGACCAGCAGAACTTATAAGTCTGGTTACCCGTTCACAGTTCTTCTGTTCCGAACACTGGGCACATGTCTCCAGGTTATGTTTCTTCACACAGCAGGTGATAAACCCGCAGCTTCCCGGATTTACTTCCCAGAAACCGGGGCCACAGCATCCGGGGCATCTCGATTTTCCCTCTGTATAGTAGCGCGGGCAGAGGCCACAGTCCAGCCCGCAGGCACCGACTATCGGGTACTGCTTAAGTGGTCTATTCTCCATTCTTCCTTTTATCCTTCTTGCCTTTGCTGCTTGACCGGTATTCGCTGGGGCGCCCAAAATCGTAGAACAGTGTTTTCACGTGCGTTTTTATTCCAGATGACGCCGTCTTTACCCTCTGCGGCAGCTTTGAGATGTCAACCGAGGAGACACGCTCCTGAAGACCGGACAGGTCCGGCGCCTCGATTGAAGCCAGTCGCTGGCAGTAGCCGGATATTTTCTGGCGGTCAAGTGAATAAAACCAGATATACAGGGCGGACAGGCCCGTTTTCTCCAGCAGCAGGAGCATGATGGCCGTAAAGACAATGCTGGACAGCACAACGCCATAGGTCACACTTTTAATCAGTTCCCCACCGACTACCCCCGCCTGAAGCGGAATAATCGCCAGGACGGCGGCGGCCAGACCCTTTGGCACCATAATGGCCACAATCGACGCGTCTCTAGCCGGTATGGAGTTCCTTACCGTCACCTTCACCGCGGGAATACGTAGCAGGAAAATAACGGCAGTCAAGATTAGCGCCAGCTGAATAAACCATCCGCTTATCAGTTCCAGGGAGATACCCAGGTACACGAAGAAAAACGTTTTCAGCAGGAAAGCGACTTCGCTGAAGAAAGCTTTCTCGCTCTCGTTGAGCCCCTCCGTTTCACTGGCCTGAGGTCTACGGAAGATATAGAAGCGTATCGACTCCACGTTGCCGATGGTGATGCCGAAGGCCAGCGCAGCAATGGCGCCGCTAAAACCCAGTATCTCAGCAACACCAAAGATGATGAAGGCGAAGGCAGCCGTGGTGAACATGGCGTTTTTGATAGCGTGGATGCGATTCAGCAGCCGCGACCAGATGAAGGCGCCGGCCACGCCAAATACCGCCGCCACCAGGAAGGCCGCAATCAGTTTGCCGGTAACCGCTGCTAGATGGAACTCACCGAGCAGATAGGCTTCCACGAGGGCAATGGTGATGACGATACTGAGCACGTCATTGACCGATGATTCCAGGGAAAGCATCGTCTGACTGTCTTTCCTCATCCGGAGCTGCTTGACCATAGGAATCACAATGGCTTCCGATATCGAGCCGACAATGGCACCCAGAATAAAGGCTGGAATGAACTCCAGGTCGGTGAGCCAGAGCGCAAGCCCGGCCACTGCCCCCATGGAAAGGAAAAAACTCACCGCGGCCAGGGACATAGCACCACCCACCGCTGAGCGCAGGCTCATAAGCTCAAGAGCGGTACCGCTTTCAAAGAGAATGATAATCAGCGTTATCGTAGTTAATACCGACCCCACAGCGCCGAAGTCGGCCGGCGAAACCAGCCCCAGAACCGGACCGACGCAGATACCGATAATGATTAGCAGCAGAACGTCAGGGACCCTGGTTCGACTGAAAACGGCGGTGAAGATATGGGCCAGGAAGACCAGGACGCCGACGAAAACAATTACGGGTGCTATATCCTGCATTGATAGCGTGCCTTTTCGACTCGATAATGAATACTTTAGGTAGCCCGGCTCTCATTGTCAAGAGCCAGTTTGCCTTCAAGACACCGATATAGTATAATGAACCGGTTTCTTTAATCGGAGGAAATATTCCGTCATGACTGAAAAGCCCCTGACCGACGTCAAAACATTTATCGAGAACGTAAATAAGAAAGACAAGCGTAACGGCCTGAAGATAAACTTTGCCTGGATGAAAAAGAAAGGGAAGTCCAGCCAGTAGACGCTGAATCCTATTTCCGGCGGCTTACCGCCGACTCAAACGGATGTCCCTTACGGGCGAAGTCAGGCAGGTAGGTATCTGAAGCATCCATTGCCTGCACCCAGCCATTTTCGAGCCCCAGTTCGTCAAGCAGCGCGATAACTTCCTCATATTCCTGCACCGTGATTTTACGGGCAAGCTCAGGTATCTTCAGAGCGCGGTGGGCGGGATAGTACTGCGCCATGATACTGACCGTTACCTCCGGTGAGACTTCGTTGACCAGCCAGCCAAGAGATTCTCGACTCCCCGCCAGCCCGTTGGGCAGTATCAGGTGCCGCACAATCAGTCCTCTCTGCGCCATTCCACATTCGTCCGCCACCAGATTGCCAACCTGCCGGTACATTTCCTTAATGGCGCCTCTGGCACGCTCCACGTAGTCGGAAACCTGAGATAACTTTTGGCCCCACTTATTTGAGGCATACCTGAGGTCGGCAAGGTAGACGCTGACGATGCCATCCAGCGCCTTTAAAGAACCAACCGAGTCGTAGCTGCTGGTATTGTAGACCAGAGGAATATGCAGACCCATGGGCACCGCTGCCAGCAAGGCTCTTACTATCTGCGGAACGAAGTGCGACGGCGAGACGAAGTTTATATTATGGCAGCCCAGCTCGTTCTGGAGATAAAGCATATGATTGGCCAGAGCCTGGTGGTCAATCTGATTTTTTGACTGTGCCCGGTGGTTCTGGCTTATCTGGTGGTTCTGGCAGTAAGCACAGCGCAGATTGCAATTGCCGAAAAAGATTGTCCCCGAGCCTTTATCTCCGGATATGGCCGGCTCCTCGCCGCGGTGTGCACAAACTGCCGCCACTACCGGCAGGTAACCTGAGTGACAGAAACCAGTCTCCTCGGCCAGCCGATTCACGCCGCATTCTCGCGGACATATATCGCAGTCGCGCAATCTTGCCTCAAGTTCCCGGGCGCGGCGCGCCAGCTCTCCCGAGCGGTACAGGGCAACATATTCCGGCTCTATCATTAGCCTCCAGCAGCTACTCCGCTTTACGTTTTACTTCAAGCGTCAGTTTATCCAGACCCAGAATTTCCACGCTTTCCCCCTCAGCAACATCCCCATCCACCGACCTTGCCTTCCAGTACTCACCCTCAATCTTTACCATCCCCTCCGGTGTCAGTGGTTCCATAACCTCGCCCACATAGCCGAGCATACCCTCCGGTCCGGTAACCTGCCTGGCGTGAAAACTGGGTATGATCAGTTTATAAGTGATGAAGGCAAAAGCGCCGAGTAACAGGGCGAGGACAATGGCTACCCAGAGCGGCAGGCTGATTTTAAAAAACCAGAGAACGACCAGCACCAGAGCAACGGCAATCACCTCATCCAAGAGCAGGACAGTGATTTTAAGCCAGTCTTTAGTTGTTCGCTTGGTATTCTCTTTCACCATGCCCTGACTACCTCACCTTGTTACCCCGATATAACAGCAAGTCTACTCCTGCGGATGTGCGTCCGGAGGACAGGCTGCACAAGCCAGCTTGATTCCGGGGTCAATTACCTCGATACAGAAGTTGAGAAAAGCCAGACCCACTGACTTACATGGGAATTCACCTCTCCCGTTTCTCTATCCTGGCCCAGGTATCCCGCAACGACACCGTCCGGTTGAACACGAGTTTCCCGGCAGATGAATCGGGGTCGACGCAGAAATAGCCCTGCCTCTCGAACTGGTACCGACTTCCGGGTTTTGCACCGGCAAGGCCGGATTCAACACGGCACGAGGTCAATATCTCCAGGGAATTGGGGTTTAGATAATCCTTGAAATCAGCCCCGCCCTCCACATCAGTCGGGTTTTCCCTGCTGAACAGGTGGTCGTACAGGCGTACTTCAGCCTCAAGGGCGTGCTCTGCCGATACCCAGTGCAGCGTTGCTTTGACCTTCCGTCCATCCGGGGCATCTCCACCCCGCGTGGCCGGGTCATAAGTGCAGCGGAGCTCAACCACCCCACCAGTTTTTTCATCCTTGACCACACCCACACAGGTGATAAAGTACGCGTACCTCAGTCGCACTTCACGGCCCGGTGCCAGACGGAAGAACTTATTTGGCGGGTCTTCGCGAAAATCCTCTCGTTCAATATATAACACGCGCGAAAAGGGCACCTTTCGCATCCCCGCACCGGGGTCTTCAGGGTTATTCACCGCGTCCATTTCTTCCACCTGGCCTTCAGGATAGTTCTCAATGACCACCCGCAGCGGACGCAGCACCCCCATGACACGTTGCGCTCGCCGGTTCAAGTCCTCGCGGAGGCTATGCTCAAGCAAGGCAATATCAATCGTGCTGTCGGTCTTTGCCACCCCGATGCGCCGGGCAAAGTCACGGATGGACTCCGGCGTGTAGCCACGCCGGCGCAAACCCGATATCGTCGGCATCCGCGGGTCATCCCAGCCATTCACGCGCCCTTCCTGCACCAGCTCCAGAAGCATGCGCTTGCTCAGCACGGTGCAGGTGAGATTGAGTCGGGCGAACTCAATCTGCCGGGGATGATAGATATCCAGCTCGTCCAGGAACCAGTCGTACAGCGGACGATGGTCTTCAAATTCCAGTGTGCAGATGGAATGGGTAATCCCTTCGATGGAATCCTCAAGGCCATGCGCCCAGTCATACAACGGATAGATGCACCATTTATCGCCCGTGCGGGGATGCCCGGCGTGCAGGATACGGTACATGACCGGGTCGCGCATATTCAAGTTCCGGGAAGCCATATCGATTTTCGCCCGGAGCACACGTGAGCCGTCCGGGAATTCGCCGGCTCGCATACGCCGGAACAGGTCGAGATTTTCCTCGGTGGAACGGCCCCGGTACGGGCTTTGTTTGCCTGGCTTAGTTAAGGTGCCACGATAGTCTCTTATCTCCTCCGCGCTCAGTTCGTCAACGTAAGCCTTACCCGCTTCAATCAACTGCACGGCGTACTGGTACATCTGCTCAAAATAGTCCGAGGCGTAGTACAGCCGGCCCTCCCAGTCAAATCCCAGCCAGTGAACATCTTCGATGATTGAGTCGATATATTCCTGTTCTTCCTTGACGGGATTGGTATCATCGAACCGCAGGTTGCAGAGGCCGTTGAAGTCAGCGGCAATGCCGAAATTCAGGCAGATGGACTTGGCGTGCCCGATGTGCAGATAGCCGTTCGGCTCCGGAGGAAATCGGGTATGTACCCGACCATCGTATTTATTTGTCCGGAGGTCATCATTGATAATGTCCCGGATAAAATCGTGGGATGATTCAGAATTGTTCGTGGTCATAAGTAATTCCCCAGCTTTCCCACCGCAACCCTGAGCCTTTCAAGGCATCTTTCTTTACCCAGCACCATCATCGTCTCAAAGAGGGGAGGAGCGGCAATGCGACCGGTAGTAGCTACCCGAAGCGGGCTGAATAATTGCCCCGCCTTTAGCCCCAGTTCTTCAGCCAGGGGCCGCAGCGTACTTTCCAGCGAATCATGGTCAAAGCTCTCCATTGAGGATAGTTTATCCCGGGCAGCTTCAAGTGCCTTGAGTGTAGTCTCGGCGGTCATCTTCTTGCCCACCAGCAACGGCGCGTCATATTCCAGTTCATCGAGAAAGAAGAAGTCAGCATACGTCGCTGCCTCTGCCAGCTTGTTTATCCGCTCCTGAATCAGCGGTACAATCCGTCTCACGTATTCTTCGGAGACAGGTCGTTTCACCTCTTCAGGCAATCCGCTCTCCAGAAACGGCATGATTCCCCGCAACAGTTCTTCGTGGCTCAACTCCCGCAGGAAAACCCCGTTCACCCAGTCGAGCTTCTCGTGATTAAAAATGGCCGCTGTCTTGCTTATGCGCTCCAGCGAAAAGTGCTTCACCAGTTCATCTCTGGCGATGATATCCGTCTTATCATCCAGCGACCAGCCAAGCAGGGCCAGGAAATTGACCATCGCCTCAGGCAGATAGCCCCGCTCTTTATATTCGGTGATGGACACCGCGCCGTGCCGTTTGCTCAGCTTGGACCGGTCGGGCCCGAGTATCATCGGCAGATGTGCCAGCAGTGGCATATCGTAGCCCAGGGCTTCATAGAGCAGCTTGTGGCGCGGCACGCTGGGCAGCCACTCCTCCGCCCGCAAAACGTGGCTTATCTCCATCAAATGGTCGTCAACGACATTGGCCAGGTGATAGGTGGGGTAGCCGTCCGATTTGAGCAGGACATAGTCATCGAGGGTGCTGTTCTCCACCGTAACCTCCCCCCAGATAACGTCTTTGAAGCTGGTTTGCCCCTCCAGAGGTATTTTGAACCGCACCACCGGGGTGATGCCCTCGGTCTCTTTCTGTTTGCGCTCAGCCTCATTCAGGTCGCGACAGCGCCGGTCATAACCAAGCGACAACTTCCTTTTCTGCTGTTCAGCGCGTATCTCTGTCAGCCGCTCCGGTGAGCAGTAGCAATGATAGGCATCACCCTGCGCCACAAGGCGCTTAGCCGCCTCACGGTAGAGGTCAAGTCGCTGCGACTGAAAATACGGGCCATATTCGCCTCCCACCTCCGGCCCCTCGTCCCAGTCAAGACCCAGCCAGCGCAGTCCGCCAAGGATTCCTTCCAGCGCGCCCTCAACCTTGCGGGCGACGTCCGTATCCTCGATGCGGACGATGAAGACGCCGCCGCTGTGGCGGGCGAAGAGCCAGTTAAACAGCGCCGTCCGGATATTCCCCACGTGGGGGAAGCCGGTAGGGCTGGGCGCAAATCGGACACGCACTGGTTTGGTCACAACTTCATCCTCTTAGATATTATCTCAATCATTCTACCATTCCCGCCTTGCCTCGTTCTAGCTTATTTCCTCTAACGCCTTTTCCAAATCCTCTGGCAGTTCAGATTTGAACTCCACATATTCCCCGCTTGAGGGTAGCTTAAAACCGAGGCGGCAGGCGTGCAGGAACTGCCTTGAGAGATATGACGACTTCACCCCGTAGACAGCATCGCCGACGACCGGGTAGCCGATGGCCGCCAGGTGCACCCGTATCTGGTGGGTGCGTCCCGTCTCCGGCATTACCTCCAGAAGCGTACAATCATTTAAATATTTAACGACCCGGTACTGCGTGCGCGCCGGCCGGCCCTCTTTAACCACCGCCATGCGCTTGCGGTTACTGGCATCACGTCCGATGGCGGCGTCGATAATGCCCTCTTCTGGAGTGAGATGCCCCTTCACCAGCACCAGATATGCCTTGACAATGGAACGAGTCCGGAACTGCTCTATCAGGTTCATCTGTGCCGCCTGATTTTTGGCCACGAGCATCAGCCCTGAAGTGTCCTTGTCCAGCCGGTGCACGATGCCCGGTCGAAGGGAATCACTTATCTGAGCCAGATGGGGAACATGAGAGAGAAGCGCATTGACCAGAGTATGGTCTGGGTGCCCCGGCGCCGGGTGGACCGTCAGTCCCGGCGGTTTATCCACCACCAGAAGGTCTTCGTCTTCATAGATAACGTTCAGGGGAATAGGCTCAGGAGTCAATGGGCTGGGTGGCGTGGGAGGTACGATAATATCCACCTTATCGCCGGAATCAAGTCTCAGACTCGCTTTGGCTTCTTTTCCGCTTACAGTTATATAGCCCTCGTTGATTAGTTTTTGAGCGTGAGTGCGGGTGAGTTCAGGGCAACTCTCGGCAACAAATCTGTCCAACCTGACACCGGTGATACTGGCCACCAGGTGGTATTTTTTGGCCGGGTTATCATTCCTCGGTTTGTGCATGTCTCAGCAAAAGCACGGCAAGAATAATGACGCCAACGGTAACAGCAGAGTCCGCGATATTGAACACCGGCCAGTAACCAAAATCAATGAAATCGGTGACGTAGCCGAAGCGGAAACGGTCGACCAGATTGCCCACCGTGCCACCAAACACCATCCCGAGAACCAGCGTTACGGCAGTGCTCCCCAGCCATGAATAGTAACGATAGCCGTAAACGACAAAAAACAGAATTACGGCACCGGCAGTCAGGGCAAAAATGGTGAGCACTAAAGATTGGTCCGGGAAAAGGCCAAAGGCAGCACCGGTATTGTGGATGTGTGTGATGCGAAAAAAGCCCAGTCTGAGCATTGTATGCCCCTCAGGCAAACTCGACATTATCCATGCCTTGCTGAGCTGGTCAGCAACTATGACGAATAGCACGACAAGAAAAAATATCAGGTAACGCCACCTAGACAGTGGGCGCTTTTCCTTTCGCATTCTTTGCCTGCTGAGCCTTACATTTAATGCACAAACTTGCCTCGGGAATCGCCTCCAATCTCTCCGGGTCTATGGGCTGACCACAGCTATCGCAAAAGCCGTAGGTGCCTTCGTCAAATTTATGTAAAGCGTGCTCCACGCCAGCTATTTGTTCTTTTGTCCTTCTCTCCAGGACGGACCGTTTCTCCATCTCAAGCGCCTCCGCTGCCTCTTCCTCACGCTTGCCAAACGGGCTGCCTTCCCGTCGCTCATCAGTGGAACTGGCGCTCGCCTGAAGCTGTTCCAGTTCTTCCGCCAAACGCTTCCGCTCTGCCTCAAGTCGGGACTTGAGTATGCTGTTATTAGTTGTCATTTTCCCCTCCTTGTCTCACCTTTGAGCTGGGTTATCGGTTATATTTCAAATCAGCCTGCAACAAATGCCATCGCTCGTATCTATCTGTTCAATAATTGAGAAATCAATGGTGGGCAGAATGACCTATCGGGTGCTATTCACCGCTGGCACGCCGTGCCAGCCGACTATTTACCTCAGAAATCGCGCGTGCTGGTTGAATGCTATTAGCTTCAGCCACAGTGTTGCCGAAGTGTTTCATGCCATTAGTGTAAATCATTTCCTTTATTTGGTCAATGCTCAAAATACCTAAATTTCAAGTCGGGCAACAAAAATCTCATACGAATAAGTCCCTGCCCAAAGGGTTTTCTTGACACTTAATTCTAACAGAGACTATACTGGGAATGTCAAATGGCGCGGGGTGGAGCAGTGGCAGCTCGTCGGGCTCATAACCCGAAGGTCGTTGGTTCGAATCCAACCCCCGCTACCAATTTTGAAGCTAAAAAGCCCCTGAAATCTTAAGGAAATCAGGGGCTTCTCTGTTTTTGCTACTAATTTGCTACTAATGATTTTCAACAGCCTCTTTTTCACGCTTGTTTAACACCATCTTGTCGAAACCTGCGGCGGCGGCCTCTTGAAGTCCTGGGGCAACGTGAGAATAGGTATCAAGCGTTATCTGAATTGAGGCATGGCCTAGACGCGCTTGGTCTGCCCCCATAAAGGATACCACTTCTTAAGTTAGAGTTACAGGCATTTTAGTTTCAGGAGCCGGCGGACGGTATCCGAGGGCACTATGAGGTCGGACCTGATTGTATTCCCTCCGCCACTGTTCAATCAATATCTTAGCTTCGGGCAGGGTAGTGAATATCTCACCATTAAGCAACTCGTCCCTCAGCTTGCTGTTGAATGATTCGATGTAACCGTTCTCCCATGGGCTGCCAGGTTCAGCAAAGTGAACGCAATACACAACTGGGGTATTCCTTCTGTTTGGAGGTAGTAACTCAATGAATAATCCATTACGTTGTCAGCATAGCATGTTCAATTGCCATTCTGTATCTCTATTACAGGGGATGTGAAATGATGGAAGGAAAGTTCAGCACCAAACCTGACATCAGTCTTAAAGAGACAAGCAGTTTTTGGTGTCATGCCTGCCTGGATGACAAGTTTATCGCAGAGCAATCATTTGACCCCAGATATTGCTTTGGCTGCTGTGAGTTCTTGCTGTGGGAAGCGGAACTGTTGCCACCCACAAAACGCCCGGCATGGATACCAAAGCCTCAAGACGACAAGAAACCGCCTAAAAACCTATACCAAGTACCAGTGGTGGTAGGGTCTGGAAATATGTCCACTCTGACGGACAAAAAATTTGAAGTGGACATAATTAACCCACCGGTGACTAATAGAACATTTGGAAAGAGAGGGCCGAAACGAAAGGATTTACCGCGGAAGATAATAGAGCACTTGGCCAGTGAGGGTATGGGAAGCAAGGCTATTGCTTCCAGGTTAAACAATGAGTTGGGTATTAAGGTGTCTTATAAGACGATTCAAAGGCTGTTATCCAGAGAGAGGAAATCGGCCCAAGCCACATGAAAAAGTCCGGCTAGTCACCTGTTGTTGCTTTCCGAGTTCTTCACGTATCCCAATATACTTCTTTGTTGGGTAACATTCTGCATAATTGTTACCCCAGTGGTAACATTTCAAGCTTTATTTATTATCCTATTGATACAATGTCGGTGGCTACTTCAAGGAATTAAGTCTTTTCAAAATATAAGAGTTTGAGAGTTTCCCATTTACCACTGGTAACAGATATTGTAATCTTATATCCTTAACCTCTCCC